>JALWMK010000001.1 GCA_027083925.1 Sedimenticola sp.
AATGGTCAGGCGTTGTTGATTGCTTCTGTCCCGAGGTTAGCAGACTTGTCCCTGTGAGTGGATTTTTTCTCTGCGTGCCGCGCCGATAATGCCAACATGCAAGGGGTGATGATCAGGGTGAGTACGGTGGCGAAGGCCAGTCCCCCCGCGACTGCCGTGGCGAGTTGTGACCACCATTGGGTGGATGGTCCGCCGATGTCGATGTTGGGGCTGAACAAGTCGATGTTGATCTCCAGCACCATGGGCAGCAAGCCGAGTATGGTGGTAACCGTGGTCAGCAGCACGGGCCGCAGGCGCTGGGCGCCGGTGCGCAGGATGGCTTCTGTGGCTTCCATGCCGCTGCGCCGGAGTACGTTGTAGGTATCGATAAGTACAATGTTGTTGTTGACGATGATGCCAGCGAGGGAAATGACGCCGATGCCGGACATGACCACGCCAAAGGGCTTCTGAAATACCAGCAGGCCCAGAAACACCCCAACGGTGGAGAAAAGCACGGCGCTGAGGATCAGGAAGGCCTGGTAGAAGCTGTTGAACTGGGTCACCAGAATGATGGCCATGACCACCAGGGCGATGAGAAAGGCTTTTTCCAGAAACACCTCGGATGATTCCTGTTCCTTGTTTTCTCCCTTGAGTTCGATTTCTATTCTGGGATCGAGGTTCAGGGTCTTGAGCTGTTCTTTCAGGTGCGGCAGCTCCAGACTCAATAGTTCGCCCTCTTTCATGTTGGCGCTTACCGTGATCACCCGGCGGGCATCCACGCGCCGGATGGTGTCCACCTTGGGGGCGGCCTTGCGCTCTACGAAGTTGCTGATGGGAACCAGTCCCCGGTCGGTGAGCAGGCGGATGTGATCCATCTGGTTGATGGAGCGTTTGTCCGTGGGGAAACGCACCCGGATATCCAGTTCCCTGTCCACGTCATCGGGACGATATTCTCCGACTTTCAGGCCGTTGGTGACCATCTGTATCATGCTGCCGATACTGGCGGCATCGGTGCCGAAGCGGGCGGCGTCGGCGCGGTTGATTTGCAGCTGCCATTCGATGCCGGGTTTGGGGCGGCTGTCTTCAATGTCGGTGATTTTTGGATTGCCTTCCAGTGCCCGGCGAATGCTGGCTGCGGCGGCATCAAGTTTTTCGGGGAACCGGGAGCTGAGCTGGATTTGCAGGTCCTTGCCGCCGCCCATGCCAGATTCATCCTTGCCAATTTCTATTTCCATGCCGGATAGCTGTGCGGTGCGCTGCTTCATTTCCTCGATGATCTCTACCGCCTTGCGGCGTTGCTTCCAGTCCACGAGGTCGTAGCGGATACGACCGATGCGGTTCTGGCCGCCGGTACGCACATACAGGGTTTTGATTTCCGGCATGTCCAGCAACGCCAGCTCCACTTCACGCATCAGCCTGTCTTTTTCGTAGATCGACAGGTCACCGTAACCGCGCACCATGATGTTTCCGCCTTCCGGCTCCACTTCAGGAAAGAACTGCATGCCCAGGTTGGAGGCGGAGTAGGCGCCGAAAACACTGGCGGAGAAGACAATGGTTGCCAGCAAGACTTTCCAGGCGTGACGGGTGGCCTTGTGCAGTATCCGTACATAAACGCCGGAAAAACCACTCAGAGAGAGGATCTCCCCCTGCTCCATTTGCAGCAGGCGCTGCCTGGCGCTGTTGCTGATGGGCCTTGGCCGGCCCATGCTGGCGCCCAGGGTAGGCACGAAGAGCAACGCCATGAACAAGGAGGCGGTGAGGGTGGCGATGAGGGTGATAGGCAGATATTTCATGAATTCCCCCATCATTCCCGGCCAGAAAATCAGCGGGGCGAAGGCCGCCAGGGTGGTGGCGGTGGAGGCGATAATCGGCCAGGACATGCGTTTTGCTGCAGCGCCGTAGGCCTTTTCTGGGACGGTTCCCTCACTCATCAGTCGGTCTGCATATTCCGTGACAACGATGGCTCCATCCACCAACATGCCCACCGCCATGATCAGGGCGAACAGCACCACGATGTTGACGGTATAGCCCATGACGGAAAGCATCAGGATGCCGCTGAGAAAAGAGCCGGGAATGGCTAGTCCCACCAGCAGGGCGGTGCGTGCGCCGAGGAATGCGATAATGATGATGACCACCAGTAACACGGCGGACAAGACATTGTTTTCCAGGTCGCGGAGCATGGAGCTGATTTGTTCCGAATTGTCATGTGTATAGGTGACGCGAATATGCTCTGGCCACTTGCGGCGCTCTTTCTCCACCAGCTCGCGAGTGTGCTGCACGGCTTCAATAATATTTTTTCCCGCACGTTTTTTTACTTCCAGCGTGATGCTGCTTTCGCCGTTGAGCCGGGCGAAGCTGTGTGGATCCGTATAGCTGCGCCGCACCGAGGCCACGTCCCGGAAGCGCACTACCCGGTCGCCCCTGGTCTTTACCGGCAGGTTCAGGATGTCTTCGAGGTTTTCGAATACACCGGGAATCTTGATGGCGAAACTGCCTTTTCCCGTATCCAGCGAACCAGCGGCGATAAGGCGGTTGTTGCGCGAGACCAGGGAATAGATGTCCTGTTGATCCAGGCCATAGCTTTCCATCGCCAGGGGATCGAGAACCACTTCCAGCTGGTCGCGGCGGTCACCGCCCAGCTCCACTTCCAGCACTTCCTTGAGTCCTTCCAGCTTGTCTTGCAAGTGCCGTCCCAGTTCGATGAGTGCGCGCTGGGGCGCGGGGCCGGACAAGCTGATGGTGATGACCGGGTTCTCTTCCGCCATGGTGATGGGATGCACCGTGGGCTCTCGGGTTTCATCGGGAAGCTTGGCTTTCGCTATGTTCACCTTGTCGCGTACATCCGCCAGCGCCTTGTCGGGGTCGAATCCTGCCACGAATTCCAGGGTCACGGAAGCGTGCCCCTGCCCGGCGTTGGCGGTCATTTCCTTCACGCCCTGTATGGCCTTGAGCTCGTTTTCCACGGGGCGCACCAGCATGCGCTCGGCATCTTCGGGAGAAATGCCCGGGTGAGAGATGGAGACATAAATGTAAGGGATGGTAATGTCCGGCTCGGCTTCTTTGGGGATGCTCAGCCAGGCGGACAGACCGGAGGCGAGCAGCAGCAGGAACAGCAGGGTCATGGTGCGCTTGTGCACCAGCGCCCAGTCGATAAAGCCATTCATGTTCAGGAATCCCTGGAAGTGTCGATGCTGATTTGCACTGTGTCGCCTTCGCGGACGAAAGCCTGCCCGACGGTGATGACCTGGGTCTCGTCTTTCAAGCCCCGGATCCAGGTGCCATCGGTATCGTTGCGCACCACGTCGATGGGGGTGAACTGCACGATGCCGTCTTTTACCCATTTGATGCCGATGACGCCGGACTCGTTGAGGGCCATCAATGCGGGAGTGATCTTGACTGCCCGGATCTGTTCCAGGGGGATTTGCAGTTCCACGCTCAGACCACCCAGCAGGTGACCATCAGCGTTGTCCAGGGCGACTTCCACGCGAAAGGTGTTGGTGTGCTCATCGGCCACGCTGGACAGGTAGCGGATTCTTCCCTGGTGTTTTTCGCTGTTGGCCAGGGTCATGGTGGCCGGCTGGCCTACATACAGATGCTGAATATCCTGCTGGGTGACGTCGCCTCGCACCACCAGGGGATCGAGATCCACGATGGTGGCGACTGGAGCACCCACGCTCAGGTAATCACCCATTTCCACATTCCGCTCCAGCATAGTGCCGGCGAAGGGTGCTTCGATAATGGTGTTCTTTATCTCCCGCTGCAGTGCGGCAACCCGTGCCTGGCTTTCTTTCAGCAGGGCCAGCTTGCGCGCCACTTCTGCCTTGCCCTGGAAGCCTTTGGTGTTGAGGGAGGAAGCGCCTTGGTATTCCAACTGCCGCTGTGCCAGTTCGGCCCTGGCGTGCTCGAGGAGTTGCGGGCGGTCGTTGAGGGCGATTTTCAGCAATGCCTCGCCCGCCTGCACGGCTTCACCACGCTGCTTGAGGATTTCCTTCACGCGCCCATCTACTTCTGCCTTCAGGATGACCCGGCGGTTGGGTTCGGTGCGGCCATACAAAGTGATGTTCTGCTCCACGGGGCGGGCGTATATGGTTTTCACCCGCACCTTGATCGGTGGCGGTGTTTCCACCTGCTGCGTCTTTTCGCTGCTTTGCGTCTCGCCGTTGATGCTGCCGGAAGCGAGCCAGGCGGCGAGGGCGACAGCAAGAGCGATTGACAGGATCCATGGGTATTTATTGAGCATAGCGCATTCCGGTGCGTTTCAAGTGATGATTCAGCGGGGTGACTTTTGATCAAGCTCTTGCAGCTCCCGATCCAGTTGATACCGATCCGAGATGATGTAGGCTTCCAGTTTGCCCAGCTTGCGCTCCAGTCTGCGAAAACGATACTTGGCGGTAGAGAGTGTTTCTCTGGGAGATTTGCGGTATTGCCGCCAGTATTTTTCTTCCTTGTCGTCACGGTAAAGATCGCGTGGTTTTGCTGGCAGGAGTATGGCAGCGAAGATATACAGGCCCACGGTGACAAATGTGAATGCGAAAGCGGAGATGATGACGAGGATGCGCACCGCATTCGCGTCCCAGGAAAAATAGTCGGCGATGCCCGCACAGACGCCGGCGATCTTGGCGTTTTCCGTGTCGCGGTAGAACCGGTTGTGGCAACCCCAGTCGCAGCTCATTGTCTGTTTCTCCAGCCGGGCGCTTCCCGGTCGAGTATGATTTCCAGTGATTCGATTCGTCTTTCCAGTTTCTCCGACAGTGTCCAGAGATCGGCCAGGGTTTCTTCATCGGCCTTGGAAAGGTTCTTTGCGGCGCGCGCCCTAAACAGGTAGTGCAATACCAGCCACAAGGGCGCGATGAAAATCATGAATATGATGGGAATGGCCAGCAGCAGGTCTGTCTCAAATTCCATGATTTACTCCTTGTGCTATCGGTTTGCGTGCTTCAGTCATCTTCAAGGTTGCGGAACTGGCGTTTCAGCTCATAGTCATTGCTGGTAACGATGCGCTCCAGCACTTCGAGGCGTTTTTCCACTCGGTCGAGGCGGTCGACAAGCGCTTCGTTGGTCTGGTGCATGGTTTTCCTGTCCTTGCCGCTGCTGAAGTAACTCTTCAACACCCCGCCCAGAATCCCCAGGGCAACGATGATAACGACCATTTCAAATGGATTCATGGGGTTTGTCCTCTTCCGCTTATTGTTGCTTTTCCGACAGGCGGGATTTCAGTTTGCTCAATTCATCTTCGATGATATCCTCTGTCTCCAGCTCGACGAATTTATCTTCCAGACTGGGGTCGCGGCCTACATCGAAAGATTCCACCCGTCCTTCCATGTTTTCCATTTTTTGCTCGGCGCTTTCAAAGCGGGCCAGGGCGTCGTCGATGCGGGGGTCGTGCAGCTTTTCCCGGGTGCGCAAACGTCCGGAGACGGTGTCGTGCTTCATCATCATGGTTTTGTGGCGCGCCTTGGCGTCATCCAGTTTCTTCTGCAACTGCGCAGTATCCTGGTTGAGTTGCAGGAGCTGGCTTTCCAAGGATTCCAGGTCGGTTTCCATGAGTAAAGCAGTGTTTTCCAGGTTGTGCTTTTCCTTCAATGCGGCTCTGGCCAGGTCTTCCCGATCCTTTGACAAGGCAAGCTCGGCCTTGCGCTGCCATTCGTTTATTTCCCCATGCATGATATCGATATGGCGCAGCAATTTCTTTTTCTCGGCAATGGTGCGCGCTGCATCTGAACGCACTTCTACCAGGGTATCTTCCATTTCCTGGATCACCAGGCGGATGATTTTTTCCGGATTTTCCGCTTTGTCCAGCATGGTGGTGATGTTGGAGTTGATAATGTCATGGAGGCGGCTGAATATTCCCATGTCTGTATTCCTCGATTGAATAGGGTTGTTGGGTCGATACCCAATGGCCAGAATGAAAGCCCTGGTGATTTTCTTTCAACATTCAGGACGTCATTCCGATTGCCCGGAAATTACCACTGCGATGACAGGTGTGTTTTTTCTTCCAGAAAGAGTCCTGTTTCATCATGGGCTGTGATTGCGATATTTTTCGGGTTGTAGAATCGATCTTCTGCCTGCTCAGCCATGTGTCCGGAAAACTGCTTGTATAACGATCCGCTTAGCTGCTGGGCCAGTTGCCCGGTCAGCTTTTCAGACAATCGTCTGGTTAGTTGCTGCGTGGCTGAATCAATCCAGGCGTGGTGCATCTGCATCTTGCCTGACGTGAGGCTGTCCTGTCCCGAGCTGGAGTCCTGTAGTTCCTGCGCAGAAACATTCATGATCATCGGGGACAGTGAAAGCAAAGCAACAATAAGTCTCTTGAATGTGGTGCCCGTGTTTCCCATGATCTGTGGTCTCCTGATAATTGGGTAAAATTTTGTAATCCTTGCCAGTGAGTAATCAGGATTCGTGCCAATGTTGGTGATTATTTGTTAACTTGTTGTTATTAAATGAAATAATTGGCCATTCTGGTCTTTCTGCTGAGTGCTTATTTTGTGTCTATAACCCCATATAAAGGCTAAATTAACTAATAGTTGATGTAAATGACCATAATGCTTTATTGTTGTTGGCATGAATCATCAGCAGAAACTGGTTGGGCAATCCTCGGCTTTTCTCGAAACCCTTGAGCGGGTCTCGCAAGTTGCACCTTTGTCCAGGCCGGTATTGATTGTCGGTGAGCGTGGTACAGGCAAGGAGATGACCGTGGAGCGGCTGCATTTCCTTTCTCCCCGGTGGGAGAGCGTGCTGGTCAAGCTCAATTGTGCGGCGTTACCGGAAACGCTTCTGGAATCGGAGCTGTTTGGTTATGAGCCAGGCGCTTTTACCGGCGCTGGCAAGCGCCATGCGGGAAGATTTGAGCGTGCCCATGGAGGAACGCTGTTTCTGGATGAAATTGCCAGTATGTCATTGCGGTTGCAGGAAAAATTGCTGCGGGTGGTGGAATACGGCGAGCTGGAACGTGTAGGCGGGAATACCACCATTACCGTCGATGTGCGGGTTGTAGGTGCGGCCAATGTGGATCTGCCGGCGATGGCGAAAAGGGGAGAGTTTCGTGCCGATCTTCTGGACAGGCTCAGTTTTGATGTCATCACCCTGCCGCCATTGCGATTTCGCAAATCTGATATCCCCTTGCTTGCCGAGCAATTTGCCCTGGGAATGACCAGGGAGCTGCAGCGGGAGTATTTTGCGGGCTTTTCGGATACTGCTTTGTCGCGGATGAAAACATATCCTTGGCCTGGTAATGTCCGGGAGCTGAAGAATGTGGTGGAGCGAGCGGTATACCGGGCGGCTGCCGACGAGTCGGTTACGGAGCTGGAATTTGATCCTTTTGCATCGCCGTGGCAACCGCATGAGAAGAATACAGAGGAAGCAGGGCAGCAACTTGAAGCGGAGTGTGAAGAGCGGCATTCAGTGGAAATTCCCGGAGATTTCAAGGTGCATATCCGGGACTATGAGCAGATGTTGTTGCAGCGTGCACTGGAGCAGAACAGATACAATCAGCGCCAGACTGCCCAGGCGCTGGGGCTGAGTTATGACCAGCTACGCGGGTACCTGAAAAAATACCGCTTATCCGGAAAGTAGGAACCAGCTTGGTTTTCTGATGGAAGCGATTGCTTGGCCTGCCAGTGTGCGTTTAAGAGGAAAAACAAGAGTGGATTTTCTTCTGCAGATAGCGCGCACCCTGCATCCCAAAAATACATCTAAGCAGGATGTGGATCTGCCCGATAGTTCTGTATCCGATACCAAATAGCGGAAAACCATTTTTTATGGTCTTTAGAACATAGTGGAGAGGAGGATCAGTAACAATGCAGTTTTTCCCCTTGAGAAAAATAGCTTCAGAAAATCCGGAAGGATTACATATTATTATATCGCACTGAGATATCAACTCAATTTCGGCCAGCCAGCCTTTTCCAGGAAGATAGTGAAGATTTTCATGGGAAAAATTTAATCCATATTCCGGAAATTTTGCATCTACGTAGTATTTGTTTTCCTCGGTAGTTTTTACTCTCATGCCAGCGACAATTACATGGCAATTCCAGTCATCGATGGCTTGATGTAGCACCTGAGAGTATTTCTTGATCAGCGTATTTTCATCTGGCGTAAATAGAGGGTTGATTGCGCCTCCAGCATTTCGGTAGCGCCACATGAACCCAATTGTTTTTCCGGAATATATTCCTGTGGGTAATGTGGAGAGAATGGTTTCGAAGCTTTTGATGCCTGTTTCTGACCACGGCAGTATCGAGCGCTGAATGTCTTCTGAGCGCATGTGCTTCAAATAAATATGTGGTAGTAAATTGTTCTTGCGGTCGATCTTGGCAAGTGTATCTGGGCTTAGTGTAGATAGGACTTCTTCATTGAGTTCTTCATCAAATACCTGAAATTGATAAAAAGAATCAATTGAAACATCTTGAATTTTATCTGCATATGCCACTGTTTTCGCAAAACTTAAATCCAGTTTTAAAAATTCTTCCATACGATAGCGGTTTGCAAAAAATAAATGGAAACTCTTTTCTGGATGTCTTCTGGCCAGGTCAACGATACACAACAGCTGTTCAAAATAATCTCCGTATGCCCCATGGAGTATGGTGGCGATGTCTTTTTGGTTGCCTCTTGCGGGTGTAAGGCTGTAACTGTTTTGGGTCATGTCCATATGGATTCTACTTGGTGAATATGGTTTGGATTAACAGGGTATTGATGGTCACTATTCCTTCCCCGGAAGAGGATACTGATAATGTCCTGAATCCGCGGGTTCAGGGCGGATGCAGAGCGTATGATATTGATTTCCCGGTGGGATCAAAAAATCTTAGCTTCACCCTTAGGTTAAGCGGGCACTTTTTTTGAACCGCGGGGGATCAAGAGCTTGCGCTATGCGCCGTCATGAACCCATGGATTCAGGAATATATTAACATTGTTGTGCTAGTGTGATGCAACGCATAAAGGGCACATATCAGCGCGGCGGGAAGCCGTCATCTGCAAGGCGCGTCTCACAGGGAATGGCATGTTTCCACGAGGCGCAACACCGCAGATGGCGGCTTCCCGCCGCGCCTGCAGGGAGGCTCGCCAATGACCCAGTCCCGCCAGGCCTTTTCAACGGCCCGCTAAAGAAAAACCCCGCTCATGGCGGGGTTTAAGGGTGTGGGGTGCTGTCTCAAGAGGGTTACTTGATCTTGCCTTCCTTGTACATTACGTGCTTGCGCGCCTTGGGATCATATTTTTTGATTTCCATTTTCCCTGCCTGGGTGCGTTTGTTTTTTGTGGTGGTGTAGAAGTGCCCGGTATTGGCGCTGGAAACCAGACGAATTTTTTCACGAACTGCTTTTGCCATGATCTACTCCTTTATACCTTTTCGCCACGTGCGCGGATTTCCGCAAGCACACTGTCAATGCCTTTCTTGTCGATGGTGCGCATACCAGCGGCAGTAACGCGCAGGCGAACCCAGCGCTGTTCACTTTCTACCCAGAAGCGATGATAATGAAGGTTGGGCAGGAAACGACGGCGAGTCTTCTTGTGGGAATGGGAAACATTGTTTCCGGAAACCGGTCGCTTGCCTGTTACCTGACATACTTTGGACATGGTCTTGGCCTCAAATTCTGGTTCAACAGACCCAAGAAATTGGCTTGGGCTGCAATAATGACGCGCATTTATACCAGAGCTGTACCTTCTTGGCAAATTTTCTTGCTGTGCACATGCTTACAGAAGAGCTGGGGCACGGCTTCTGTTTCCAACTATACTTACATACAGAATGATGGTTTGTAAGGAGAAATGCGCTTGTGGACGATGATAGTTCCGAACCAATACTGGGTGAGGCTCATGGCGTGCTACATGCTGATGGATTGGGCGCATTGCGCAAACACAGTTGCCAGATGGCGGCTCAATGCCGTCGTCGCCTGATGATATACAGTTTTCGGCTCAATCCGGAAGTTTATAATCGGCCCTGTTTTGTCGAGGCAACCCGGCAATTGATTATACGCCATGCCAACACCCGTATTCAGATTCTGGTTGCAGAAACCAGTGAGCTGGGAAAAGAGGGGAACAGGCTGGTGCAGTTCGCACAAGATCTGGCCAGCAGTGTGGAAATCCGGCGGCGTGCAGAAGAGTTCAGGGGCAACCAGCGCAGTTTCATGCTGGCCGATAGCTGTGGCTATATTCTGAGGAACATGTGGAGTGATCTGGGCAATATCCGGCTGGACTACAATGCGCCTCCTGTGGTGCGGGGTCTGGTGAATGACTTCCTGCTGGAATGGGAGAAAAGCGAAGTTGATCCGTCACTGCGGAGATTATCAATATAGGGCGCTTCAAATAATTCGGTTTTCGTCACGCCGATTACTACATTAATTAGTGCGCTGCTCGATTTAGAACCCTATATTACCCCGCGTTCCGCCAGGGATATGCTGTTTTCATACCCCACCACAATGTGATCCAGCACCCGCACATCGATGAGAGCCAATGCTTCTTTCAAGCGCAGGGTAATTTGCTCGTCAGCCTGACTGGGTTCCGCTACTCCGGAGGGATGATTGTGGCTGAAGATGATTGCTGCAGCATTGTGATGCAAAGACCTGCGCACAACTTCCCGAGGGTAAACACTGGCGCCATCGATCGTTCCCTGAAACAGCTCTTCGAAAGCGATGATGCGGTGCCGGTTGTCCAGAAACAGGCAGGCAAACACCTCATACGGGTAGGATTGCAGTCTCAGACGCAGGTAGCGTTGGGTTTGCTCGGGAGATGTCAGGACATCGCCCCTTTCAAGAGATTCGCGCAAGTGGCGGTGAGCCATCTCGATAATCGCCTGTAGCTGGCAGAACTTTGCATCCCCCAGGCCGTGCATGGAGCAGAACTCTGTGCGGCTGGCTGCAAGAAGCGAGCGCAAGCCGCCGAATTGCTGCAGTAAATTGCGTGCCAGATCCAGCGCGCTGTTTCCCGGGGTGCCGGTTCTTAGAAAAATTGCGAGGAGTTCAGCGTCAGATAATGCCTGCGCTCCAGAGCGCAGCAGTTTTTCTCTGGGGCGTTCCTGTTCCGGCCAGTCTGAAATTGCCATATCTTCATCCATGAAGTATTCGATCAGAACGACAAGTCTAGCGCATTTTCCAGTAGAAATTCTAGTGGTTGAGTTCCTTTGCATGGCTTCTCGCATGAGTTACTCTTGGGCATTCTCGGATTTTACGTTTTGGTGAAAAGTGACGAATACCGGTACTGAATGCCTCCTGCTGGGAATAACGGGGGGGATTTCCGCCTACAAAAGTGTGGAACTGGCCAGGCTTCTGGTTGCGTCAGGCGCCCGAGTTCGGGTAGTGATGACAGAAGCGGCGACCCGGTTCGTTACCCCCCTGACTTTTCAGGCAGTAACCGGGAACCCTGTGCACTGTCATTTGTTCGACGAAGAGTACGAAGCAGCAATGGGTCATATCGAGTTGGCACGCTGGGCGGATCAGATGCTGATAGCCCCTGCCACTGCTGATTTCCTGGCTCGTATGGCCCAGGGTCTGGCGGATGATCTTCTCTCAACCCTGTATCTTGCCAGCTCGGTGCCGGTAAGCGTGGTGCCAGCAATGAACGTGCATATGTGGCGACATGCTGCGGTTCAGCAAAATCTTTCCGTACTTGCATCCCGGGGGGTGAATATTCTCGGGCCGGATTCCGGAGCACAGGCCTGCGGTGATGCCGGCCCTGGTCGCATGCTGGAACCCACGGATATCGTGGCGGCGCTTGGTTCTTTGAATCACAGGGGAATGTTTGCCGGAAACAAGGTATTAGTTACCGCGGGTCCTACTCAAGAAGCCATTGATCCTGTAAGATTTGTTGGTAACAGAAGCTCGGGGAAGATGGGGTTTGCCCTGGCGGAGGCGTTCGTGCGAGAAGGTGCAGAGGTGGTACTGGTGTCCGGCCCGGTTGCATTGAATACGCCGCCTGGTGTACGGCGCGTTAATGTGCAAACTGCATTGCAGATGCACGGGGCCGTGTTTGAGAACATAAAAAAAACAGATATATTTGCAGGCTGTGCAGCGGTGGCGGATTACCGCCCCGAGTTGCCTGAAGGGCAAAAAATAAAAAAAACGTCAGAAAGGCTTGCGCTGAATCTGGTGAGGAACCCGGATATTCTGGCGGAGGTTGCTGCGCTGAAAGACGGGCCTTATACGCTGGGGTTTGCTGCAGAAACAGAAAATCTGGCCGAGAATGCCAGGGCAAAGCTTCTGGCCAAAAAACTGAATATGCTGGCGGCAAACCCGGTTGGCGACAACCTGGGTTTTGAGCGTGATGACAACTCGTTGCTGGTCATCTGGCCTGGTGGTGAAAAGCAATTGCCTGTGCAAGACAAGGGTGCCTTGGCGCAATCACTGCTTGGGATACTGGAGCAGCAATACCAGGCCCATGTTGGTCATGTCAAAGGGAGTTGATTTTCTCTGGTTTTTGGAACTGACACATTATCCGGTGGGAAACAGGGGTTGCCGGTGGGAAATAGGGAATAAATGATTCGGAAAAAAAAGCAAGCTCCCGCAGCAGAGAGTGCTGGCCAACTACCACCAGGCAGTGCCAAGCCGCGCTCGATGTTTCATTATTGTGTCCCCGTGCTTGTAGCTGCGGTGGTGTTGATCTCTGCATTGGTAGCGGGGCAGAACTGGTTGGGTGAAAACAAAGCCGATTCCAGATTGGAGCAGTCAACGAAATCCCTTGTAAATGTTGTGCAGAAATATGTCGGCGCTGTAGTGCAGGGCAAGTCAGAGCTGGTTAGGCTGGCAACTGTTGAGCCGGTTGTGCTGAAGGCGGTGAGCGCCGGGGAACAGGCAATGCTGGATGCGGGCAAGGCGCTTGAGGCCAGATTGCCGGATGCGCTTTCTGTCAGACTGTTGCCGGCAAAAGACTGGGACGACGCCAAAGTGCAGGCGGCTTTGTTTGGCAGCTATGCAGCCGCAGATATGTTTCAGCGGGTGCGTGCCAAGGCTGAATCGGTACCGGTAGAGGCGCTCAAGGGTGCTGACGGAAAAGCATATTTCCTGATCGCCATGCCGGTGAAAGAGGCGGAACAACTCTCAGGGGTTCTTTTCGTTACGTTTCCTCTTCAACTTCTCTCCGCCGATTTGAAGGGTCTGTATATTCAGGATGTCGGCATACGGCTGGAGCAAGATACTGGCATGCCTTTGGTTACTTTGGGTGATCCGGTCAATAAAAGTGCCGGCGAAAAAAAGCCCGTGCCAGGCACCTTGTGGCATATAACCTATGCCCATACCGGCGCTGTTGGCCTGTCTGCCCTCATTCTGGCGGCTTTGGCCGCTGCCACCATTTCCCTGTTGGCGCTGATTGTATTCTGGAGCTATCGGCGTTTGCGAAAAGACTATCAGGTGGACATGGGCATGACAGTCACCCTGGTGGATGCCACATTGAAGCGTCTGGGTTCCACTGCCAGGCAGCCGCACCTTCTGGAATCCGTGCCCGCGATAGAGATGCTGACACGTTATGCGCAGGCTGCGCACACGGCCTCGTCAGAAGCAGGGCACAGGGAAAACAAGGCAGGTCAGGTACGTGTCAGGGTCGATGATCTGAAGAGAGACAAGGAGCAGCAGCAGGAGCTCCGCCAGATTCTTCCAGAACAGTTGCCAGAAACCCTATTCCGGAAGAATGTGATACGCGGACACGGTGGAATGGATCTGAATGCGGACATTGCCCAGGCGGTCGGCCTGGTTGTGGGCAGCATGGTGCAGGAAGCGGGCGGGGAGAGTCTGCTGGTAGGACGGGATAATCGTCCGGCGAGCAGTGAATACACTGCCTCCCTGATTGCGGGTGTTCTGGCATCCGGCTGTGATGTGGTTGACATGGAAATTGCGCCCATGCCGTTGCTGTCCTTTGGCACCAAGGTGTCGTCCAGTAGTTCAGCGGTAATGGTGACTGGTGGTCACGGTTCGGTGGACAGCAACGGGTTCAAGGTCATCGTGGATGGGCAACCATTGGCGCAGCGGCAATTGCTGGAGATTCGGGAGCGTATTTTGGCCGGAAGCTGCCGCGAGGGGATAGGGCAGCTAGCCTCCAGGGACATGAGCGGAGAGTATATTCGTACGGTCTGCGAAGATGTGCAGCTGATTGATGGTTTGAAGGTGGTGCTGGATTGCGGCAATGGTATTGCCGGTTCCCTGGCAGTGCGCTTGCTGGAAGAGCTGGGTTGTGAAGTCATCCAGCTGTTTTGCGAGCCGGATGGTTCCTATCCCAATCGTCCGGCTGATCCGTCAAATGTGGAAAACCTGGTGGCGCTGAGTACCGAGGTTCAGGCGCAGGAAGCGGATATCGGCATTGCGCTGGACGTGGATGGAGATGCATTGGCGATTGTGGACGAGAAAGGTCGGGTGATCGCAGCAGACGAGATTATCATGAAGCTTGGCAGCGATATTATCCACCGTCATCCCGGAGCAGATGTAATTTATGATGTAGCATGCAGCGCCAACCTGCCGGCGATGGTTCTCGCAAGTGGCGGCCGCCCCATTCTGTGGGAAACCGGCCATGCGGAAATGCAGCAAAAGCTGGAGGAAACCGGCGGCATGCTGGCTGGCGAGATGTCCGGGCATATCTACATCCAGGAGCGCTGGTACGGATTTGATGATGGTCTGTATGCCGCTGCGCGCTTGCTGGAAATACTCTCCCTGGAGTCTGTGCCGGTGTCGGAGGCTTTTGCTGAATACAAGTCTGAATTCTCAACTCCGTTAATGCAAGTGGAAACCCCGGAGGGGCGGGCAGAACAGGTCGTTGCCGCGATGTGCCAACTCGGGGATTTTGCTGGTGCCGACACGGTTGATCTGGATGGCCTGCGGGTGGAATACACCGAGGCTTGGGGCTTGGTGCGAGCGTCCCATACCCAGTCGGCGCTGATCTTCCGCTTCGAGGCCACCAGTGAAGAAGCGTTGGCCGAGATCAAGGACAACTTCCGCACCCTGCTTGCGCAGGTGGCGCCAGAATTGCCCCTGCCTTTCTGATGCCGTGTTTTCTTCTGCATGATTCCACCTGTTTCCTGAGTAGCCGTATGCCATGAGTCTGACTCCAAATGCCGCCACCAATGTGGCTCGTGTACTAACCGAGGCCCTGCCCTATATCCGCCGTTTTCGCAACAAGACGGTGGTGATCAAATATGGTGGTAATGCCATGGTGGATGCAGAGCTGAAGCAGAGCTTTGCTCGTGATGTGGTGTTGATGAAGACGGTTGGTATCAACCCCGTGGTTGTGCATGGGGGCGGGCCACAAATCGGCAGCCTGCTTGCGCGGCTGGGGAAGGAAAGCCAGTTTGTAAGCGGCATGCGGGTCACGGATTCTGAAACCATGGACGTGGTGGAAATGGTGCTGGGCGGCCTGGTAAACAAGGAAATCGTCAATCTGATAAACCGCTATGGCGGTTCCGCAGTAGGCTTGACGGGCAAGGATGGTGATTTGATCCAGGCGCGGAAACTGGCCCTCAATGCTTCTGATGATGCAGATGGAGCAATTGATATCGGCCATGTGGGCGAAGTGGAAAACATTGATGCCTCGGTAGTGGAGATGCTGGTGCATGGCAATTTCATTCCGGTCATTGCACCTATTGGCGTCGGTGAAGACGGGCGTTCCTACAACATCAATGCAGATCTAGTGGCAGGCAAGATGGCAGAAGTGCTGCGGGCAGAAAAACTGATTCTGCTGACCAATACCAAGGGCTTGCTGAGTAAGGAAGGCGAACTGCTTACCGGGCTGACAACCGTGCGTGTGGATGAGCTGATTGCTGATGGCACCATCCATGGGGGTATGTTGCCCAAGATCCGCTGTGCGCTGGAAGCGGTGCGTGGTGGAGTGACTTCCTCCCACATTATTGATGGCCGGGTAAAGCATGCGGTAATGGTGGAGCTGTTTACCGATGAAGGCATAGGGACGCTGATTCGTTGAACAGCAACAACCGCAAGCAGGCAATTCTGGAAGCGCTGGCCCGGGAGCTGGAGAGCAGGCCTGGCGGGCGCATCACCACTGCAAAGCTGGCTGAGGCTGTCGGTGTGTCAGAGGCCGCCCTGTATCGTCACTTTCCCAGCAAGGCACGCATGTTTGAAGGGCTGATCAGTTTTGCTGAAGATGGTATTTTTGCCCGCATCAATCAGATTCTGGAAGAAGACCGCCAGACCCGTCAGCGCTGTGCGCGCATTCTTTATCTGATGCTGGCTTTTGCCGAGCGCAACCCCGGCATCGTGCGGGTGCTGCTCGGCGATGCGCTTATGGGGGAACACGAACGGTTGCATGATCGCATTGAAACATTTTTTGGACGCCTGCAAACGCAGTTACGCCAGGTGTTGCGTGAAGCGCAGATGCGTGAAGATGCAAAACTGTCCATAGCGCCGGAAGCAGCAGCTGAAATGCTGGTCATTTATGTTGAAGGGCGCATGCGCCAGTTTCTTCGCACTCGCTTTGGGGTTTCTCCGCTTTCCAATTGGGAAGCGGAATGGAAGATACTGGACGCTGGTCTTTTTTCCTGAACGGAAACGCTATTATTAACCCGGCGGCCAAATATGTCGCCGGGTTAATATTTTCCAAGAATTGCTGTGCGGAAGTTCTCCCGGATTTTTATTGCCTCCAGACGCTTGCACCAGGTATCCGTGGCGACTTCTTTCCTGCACTGAATGTCGAGGAAGATGAGTTCAGGCTGATCCTTGCGTGGGCGCAACCTGGATGCGGTGATGCTCAGGTCTTCGTTCTTTCTCGGAGGCTGGGTAATGAAGATTTTGTCAGAGTCCACATATACCGGTGTGGTTGCGTGTTTTTTTGCATAGGCCTTGGCTTTTTTCCAGAGCTTGTTGCAGTGCGCCGTATCCTGGCAATGCACAACGGTTTTGACAATGGCATCGTCATTCTTGTGCTCGGTTTCAGCCAGAACCTGGGCGCGATTGTCTGCTTTCAGTTTTGACAAGGTGCGGAAACGCTCCAGATCTTGCGCATACTTGCTGCGAATGGTGTCCTTGTCTTTCTCCTGGCGCAGGATAGAGGCATAGCTGTCGTTGATTTCCTTGCGCGTGTTATCTATGCCGGTTTGCAGTTGCGTGGAAATTTGCTTGCCCTGGCGTTCGAGACTGGCGGCCTTTTTCTTATAGCCGGAGAGGCGTTCCTTGAGCCGGGTAATGTTGGTATAGGTAATACGGATCTGTGAATCGATGGTTGCCAATTTCCCGTCCCTGGCGAGGATGATGTCATCTTCGCTGCGGTAGCTGTTCAATAAAACCCGGTCTTTGGCCTGTTGTTTTGCGATCTGCCGCTGGGTTTCTTCCCTGAGCCTTTTTACCCTCTCTTCCTCGGCGATTTCCTCCGGGGTTTTGGCTCGCCCTGTCCTGTCGATTACCAGCCCGCGCCTGTCCAGCTTCTCATGGGGTTTCTTCACTGCGGTGGGGGGTAGCTTGTCGGAATACTGTACATTTCCCTGCGCATCCACCCACTTGTAGAGCTTGGCATTGGCAGAGTGACTGATAGCAATCAACAAAGCGAGGAAAAAACAGATACGCATAATTTTACTGCCTTATGATGAGAGACACCGGTAGAGGATAATCAATCTAGTGGGAAAATACACCTAAATGGATCAACTGCTACTCTTTTTTGTGTCGCTGATAGCAAACCTGTTCTCTGCGTTTTCCGGTGGTGGCGCCGGTTTGCTGCAGCTTCCCGTGCTTATTTTTCTCGGGCTGCCGTTTGGCGTGGCACTGGCTACGCACAAGGTCGCTTCTGTAGCGTTGGGGGTAGGTGCTACCGCCCGGCATATGCGGGAAAGCACCCTGGAGCGCCGGTTTACTTTATTCATACTGGCGACAGGGCTTCCTGGAGTCGTAATCGGGGCCAGTATTATTCTCTATATCCCCGACCGTATGGCAGAAATTGCCCTGGGCTGTCTGACGCTGGGGCTGGGGCTGTACTCGGGGAGCAGGAAGCAGCTGGGACAGGAATATCAGCCAGATCATCGGGACAGAGCCGGAATGCTTGCCGGTGGAGCGGGATTGTTCTTTTTGGGAATACTCAATGGCTCCCTGACTTCCGGTACCGGATTGTTTGTGACCCTGTGGCTGGTGCGCTGGTTTGGTCTGGATTATAAAAGGGCAGTTGCCTATACCCTGGTATTGGTAGGGCTGTTCTGGAACGGTACGGGTGCTCTTACCCTGGGAATGCTCGGCAGTATTCGGTGGGACTGGCTTCCTGCGCTTCTGGCGGGTTCCCTGATTGGTGGTTACGCCGGTGCGCACCTCGCAATTCGCCAGGGGAACCGCTGGATCAAGTGGTCATTTGAGATCGTCTCTGTTTTGGTTGGCATAAAACTGATTATTGGCTGACCCTCTGATTCAGATTGGCGCTCGCCCGGAAATTCCGTGAATTCACATGATGATCGCGCAGAAGATTGTTTTCACAGGGGATTTTCTGAAGGCGTCCCGCATCCATGATTACGGGCAACGGAAGAAAATGCCTTGTGGAAACAAGAAACAAGCGAGGGCGCGTGTAATTCATGAATTTTCCGGGCTAGAATGAACAAGAACCAAATAAATTTTCCCGGAGACTATGCATGAATCTGCATGAATATCAGGCCAAAGCGCTTTTTGCTGAATATGGCATCGCCGTACCACAAGGGCAGGTAGCGACAACCAGTGAAGAAGCTGTGGCGGCTGCGCAAGCTGTTGGCGGTGATTTGTGGGTGGTCAAGGCGCAGGCGCATACCGGGGGCAGGGGGAAAGCCAGTGGGGTGAAGCTGGCGAAAAGCCCGGATGAGGTTGCAGCAGCTGCTGCTGGCATGCTTGGTATGCAGCTGGTTACCCGGCAGACGGGGACGGCAGGGCTGCCGGTAGGAAAAGTGCTGGTGGAAAAAGGCAGTGAGATTGCACGGGAACTGTATCTGGGGATGTTGCTGGATCGGTCCCGCTCCCGGATCACCTTCATGTCCTCTTCCGCAGGGGGGGTGAATATCGAAGAGGTGGCTGCGACAACACCAGAAAAGATATTGACCACCATGGTGGATCCCGCAGCCGGCCTGCAGCCTTACCAGGGGCGCTATCTGGCGTTTGGCCTGGGGCTGGAGGGCGAACAGATAAAAGCATTTGGGAGCATTCTTGCTGCATTGTATCGCCTGTATGTGGAACAGGATGCGAGTCTGGTGGAGATCAACCCCCTTGTCGTTACTGCCGGGGATGAGTTGGTGGCCCTGGACGCCAAGCTCAACATCGATGACAGCGCCTTGTACCGGCACACAGACATTCAGGCTTTGCGGGATCTCTCGCAGGAAGATGAACGGGAGGCGAAAGCGGCGCAGCATGATCTCAACTATATATCCCTGGACGGGAACATCGGTTGCATGGTGAATGGAGCCGGACTGGCCATGGCCACCATGGATCTGGTCAAGCTTGAAGGCGGAGCGCCCGCCAACTTTCTGGATGTTGGTGGTGGGGCTACGGCGGAGCGTGTCACCGAGGCTTTTAAGCTGATTCTTTCCGATGACAAGGTTAAGGTAGTGCTGGTGAATATCTTCGGCGGCATCGTGCGTTGTGATCTGATCGCCCAGGGCATCATTGCCGCGGTTGGCAAGCTTGGTATGCAGGTGCCTGTGGTTGTGCGTTTGCAGGGCACCAATGCCGCGCAAGGATTGGAAATGCTGAAACAGAGCGGACTGGATTTCATTACCGCTGAAGATTTTACCGAAGCTGCACAGAAAGCCGTAGCTGCCGCTGGAACTTGACAGGAGCCGCCGATGAGCATTCTCGTAGATAGCAATACCAAAGTGCTTTGCCAGGGTTTCACCGGCAAACAGGGCAGTTTTCATTCCGGGCAGGCCATCGCCTACGGAACGCAGCTGGTGGGTGGGGTAACGCCTGGCAAGGGGGGGCAGGTGCATCTGGATCGCCCCGTGTTCAATACGGTGCATGAGGCGGTTCGTGAGACCGGCGCAGACGCCACCATGATTTATGTGCCTCCACCTTTTGCTGCCGACGCCATTCTGGAGGCGGCCGATGCAGGCATCAGGGTGGTCGCCTGCATTACCGAAGGCATACCTGTGATGGATATGGTCAAGGTGAAGGCCGCGCTGGCGTCTACGGGCGCCCGGCTCATCGGCCCCAATTGCCCTGGCATCATCACGCCGGGAGCCTGCAAGATCGGCATCATGCCCGGCAATATCCATCAGCCTGGACGTATCGGCATCATTTCCCGCTCAGGAACCCTGACCTACGAAGCTGTGCATCAGACTACGGTTGCCGGACTGGGACAGAGCACCTGTGTTGGCTTGGGAGGCGATCCTGTAAATGGCACCAGTTTCGTTGATTGCCTGGCATTGTTCGAGGAAGACAGTCAGACGGAAGGTATGATCCTGGTGGGGGAGATAGGCGGCTCTGCCGAAGAAGAAGCTGCAGAATACATCCAGCATCATGTGAGCAAGCCCGTGGTAGCCTATATCGCCGGGGTGACTGCGCCTGCGGGCAAGCGCATGGGGCATGCCGGAGCCATCATCAGCGGAGGCAAGGGCACGGCCGAAGCCAAGTTCCAGGCGCTGGAGACGGCGGGAGTGCAGGTGGTGCGCTCACCCGCCGCCATGGGTGTACGCATGGCGGAGGTGCTGGATGCTACAGGGTAAAGCAGATTTCTTTGTCCAGTCCTGGCGTTTTCTTGCAGTGGCAAGTGATTGCTACTGGAAAAGCCGCCGGGTGACAGGCTGTTGATCAGCGTATCTTTGGGCAGCAGTCCCAGATGTACATGGGTTGCCGTTGCCAGCTCGCTGCAGTAGAAGGCTCGGGTGTCGGTGCCGATGTGCATCTTGCCCGCGATGAAATGTTCAGCCATTTGCTCAAGGGGCGGGAATGCCCTCCCATCCATGTCCCGCATGAAATTTTCCAGAGAATTCATGCAGCGCTCGTCACGGTTGGCGTGAGTACGGCGCCAGGCTGGGCATGTATTGGGCCGGGGGTGGCAAACGCAAAGACCGGCGAATAGCCGGTCTTTGCGTGGAAAGATCTGTGTTCAGGTTGGCCTTACATGGCCTTGATATGGGCGTTCAGCCGACTCTTGTGGCGGGCAGCCTTGTTCTTGTGGATGAGTCCCTTGCTGACAGCATTGTCGAGAACAGGTACTGCCGCCTTGTATGCGGCGCTGGCGGTTTCCTTGTCGCCAGCTTCAATGGCGTAAACCACTTTTTTGATGCGAGTGCGCAGCATGCTGCGACGAGCCGCATTATGTGTACGGCGTTTTTCCGCCTGACGGGCGCGCTTGCGTGCTTGCAGTGAATTGGCCACCTTGTGCTCCTGAAAATCTTGGGTTGTTCAGTAAAAAGACGCGAGATTATGTCTCCAGATGCTTCCTGTGTCAAGGAAAATAATGCATAAAACAGATTGTTATGCACAAGCCGCGCCTGCTTGGGATATGGTTTGGCACTTGGCGTGAATGCGGGAACTCAGACATGACAAATGCAATCTAACTTACCAGAATATAAAAATATTTGTCTGGATTTCAAGAAATGCGATCAATACGGTGACTTTCCGGCTTTGGCGGTGGCTGGTCTGGCTTTTTGCATCTTTTTCACAGGGTTATCCACAGCTTGTACAGGAAAGCCCGTCAGGGTTGTGAAGAGATATGGGAATCGACCGCGGTCAGCAGCTTGATCAGTGTTGCGACTGTGTCCGCAGATTCTTCACGCCAGACTATTTTCGCCATCGGCGCAATGGCGCAGCTCCCGGGAAGAGGTGCATTCCTGCGGATGATTTCCTGGAGTTTCGGAAGGAATACCCACTGCAGCCATTGTTTGAAAGCCATGCTGTCATGGCAGAAAGGAGCGGTGCTTTCCAGGGCGCTTGCTGGAGGTGCGGTATCTGACCACCATCCCCGTAGGCGCAGCTCCTTTTCCAGGCGTTGTAAATACAGGGAAAGTTCCTGATAATCGCTATTCATGTGCTACTTATTCCAATTGTTCTGCAGGCGCGATTATGGCAGATATTGAAACACCCCCGGTATTCCAGGCGGCCTGCAAGGCACCGTTTGGCTGGGTCGCCGTCGCCACGCGAGACGGGGCTGTCTGTGAAATTGATATTTTTCAGCAGAAAAAACCCAGAACTACAGCAACCGCTGATCCCTTGGCTGGAGAAGTCTGTGCAGCATTGCAGCGTTGGTTTGCCGGAGGTGTATGGCCCACTGGTATTTCTGTTGCGCCCGAAGGAACCGTGTTTCAGAAGAAGGTCTGGTGTGCCTTGCAGCAAATCCCTGTTGGAGAAACCCTCACTTACGGCGAGCTGGCAAGAAAGCTGGGCAGTGGCCCCAGAGCTGTTGGCGGTGCCTGCCGCCGCAATCCGGTTCCGTTGCTTATTCCCTGTCATCGTGTGGTTGCAGCCAATGGAGACGGTGGTTTCGCCGGCCATACGGACGGCCGCAGGATGGAGGTAAAGCGCTGGCTCCTTGGTCATGAATGATGTGCAGGGCATGCAGTTGTTTGCGGATATGCTGTGGCTGGAAAGAGGATTGTCTAAAAACACTCTGGACTCTTATCAATCTGATCTTCAGCATGTGGAAAGGTGGCTGGCTGCAGAGCAGCGTTCAGGACTGATTGCCGCCAGGAAGGAACAATTGCTGGCCTATTTTTCTGATTTGTCCTTGCGTGGGCACAGTGCCCGCACCAGTGCCCGGCGCCTGTCTGCCTTGCGCCAGTTTTTTCAATATGCCTTGCGGGAGAACTGGATTGCAGAGGATCCTACCCTGGACATCCAGGCACCGCGCCTTGGCCGCTCATTGCCGAAAGCCCTGACGGAAGCAGAGGTGGAAGCGCTGCTGGAGACCCCCGATCTGGAAACAGCGGAAGGTTTTCGTGACCGGAGCATGCTGGAATTATTATATGCCACAGGGCTGCGCGTGACGGAACTTGTCAGGATGAGGCCAGACCAGATCAGCTTCAGCCAGGGGCTGGTGAGGATCACCGGGAAGGGAGGAAAGGAACGGCTGGTACCCATGGGGGATGAGGCGCAACACTGGATTCGGCTTTTTTTGCAGGATGCCAGGAAGGAGCTGCTTGGGGAACGCCTTTGCGATGCCTTGTTTCCCACCCGACGGGGCGGCGGCATGACGCGCCAGGCATTTTGGTACAGGATCAAGAAGCATGCTGCCACCGCAGGTATCGACAAGCATCTGTCACCACATACCCTGCGTCATGCGTTTGCCACACACCTGGTCAATCATGGGGCAGATTTGCGTGTGGTGCAGCTGCTGCTGGGACATAGCGATCTGTCCACGACGCAAATCTATACCCATGTGGCCCGTGAGAGACTTAAACGAATGCATGCCATGCATCACCCCAGAGGGTGATCTGGTGCAGGTAATCTTGGGAACTTCCGGTTACAATGCAGCTCAAATAGTGCTCCATTACCAGCGGATATCTTTAAACGTTATGCATTTTTCCTCATTTTCTGTTCGTATACTGTTTTTGACCGTTTCCTCGTACTTGGCCTTCCCGGTTATGGCTACGGCTTCCCCTGCGGCTGATCCAGCCATAGAAAAAATCCGTACGGAGCTGTCCCGAAGGCTGGATGGCATTACCCCAGATCGTATTGAAACCTCTCCCGTTCCCGGCTTGTATGAAGTGCTGATTGGTGCGCGCTTGTACTATGTATCTGCGGATGGCCGTTATTTTATCCAGGGGCAGATGACAGATATTGAAACCGGAAAAAACCTTACCGAGGCCAAAGTGGCCACAGTGCGCAAGAAACTACTCGATGAGGTGGGCGAAGACAACATGATCGTTTACGGCAAGGGGGACGAGAAACATACCGTCGATATATTCACCGATATTGACTGTGGCTATTGCCGGAAACTGCATGCCCAAATGGATGAATACAATGCAGAGGGTATTCGTGTGCGCTATCTGTTCTATCCGCGGGCTGGAGTCAACAGTGATTCCGGGCGCAAGGCAGTTTCCGTCTGGTGTGCTGATGACCAGAAAAAGGCCATGGACGAAGCCAAGCAGGGTAAATCCGTGGCGTCAAAAAACTGCGCCAACCCGGTGGCGGATCAGTTGGCTTTGGGAGGGGTTGTCGGTGTAACCGGAACACCCGCGTTGGTGCTGGAGAACGGGGAACTGGTGCCCGGCTACATACCGCCTGCCCGTCTCAGGCAACTGCTGGATGCCAAAAAGACAGGGAACAAGTAACGGAGCTTCATGAGCGCAATTCCACTGCATGTAGCATGTGCCTCTGATGTGGGGCTGGTGCGGACAACCAACGAAGATTATCTATTTGTCATGGCAGAGCAGGGAATTGTCGCTTTGGCGGATGGCATGGGTGGCCATCTGGCTGGTGAAGTGGCTGCCGAAGTGGCAGTTGAAGTGGCGATTGAAGAGCTGCGCCATGCCCAGCGCTTTGGCAATATGGATACCATGCAGTGTTTGATGCATATCGGTGAGGCGGTAGAGCGGGCAAACCAGTCTGTTTACACCCTGGCGAAAAGCAAATCCGAACTCAAGGGCATGGGCACTACCCTGGTGCTGGCACTGTTTCACCATAACCACATCTTTTATGCCCATGTGGGTGATTCCCGTATTTATCTGCTCAGAAGCAATCGCCTGATGCAACTGACCAGGGATCATTCCCTGATACAGGAAGTGCTGGATCACGGGATTTTTCCCAACCGGGGAGAAGCCAGGGAGGCAGGTGTCGGGGAGAACGTGCTTACCCGCAGTCTGGGATTTACCCTGGAAATCAACGTGGATGTAAACGAGGCCACAGTCTGCAAGGATGACCTGTTTCTTTTTTGCAGCGATGGCCTGACCGGGCCGCTTAAGGAGACTCACATCCAGCAGTTGATGGGCCGGGAAGAGCTGTCCCTGGAGAGCCGTGCCAGGGTGTTGGTTCAGGCCGCCATGGATGCCGGTGGCAGGGACAATATCTCGGTGGTGCTGGCTCGTCCCATGCTGGAAAACATTCAGCCCAATAGTGATTTCAGTCGATAGAGTTCGTCCAGCGCCTGCTTTGGCGTAAGCTCATCTGGATCGATTTCTTCTACTGCAGTTGTCAGGGGGTGATCCTCTGGCGTCTGTTCCTGTTCCAGCTGCAGGGAAAGCTGCGGCATTTGTGATTCCGCGTGGTGCAGGGCGGAATTTTCCAGCTCCTGCAGACGTTTTCTGGCGCGTGTGATGACGGTTTTTGGTACGCCCGCCAGCGCCGCAACCTGCAAGCCATAGCTCTGGTTTGCAGGGCCTGCCTTTACTGCATGCAGGAAAACAATGCTTTCACCATGCTCCACCGCATCCAGATGCACATTGGCTACACCCGCATATTCTTCCGGCAAGGTGGTCAATTCAAAATAGTGGGTTGCAAACAAAGTGCATGACTTGATACGCACCGCCAGCTCCACAGCGCAGGCCCAGGCCAGGGAAAGCCCGTCAAAGGTGCTGGTGCCACGCCCCACTTCATCCATGAGAACCAGTGAATGCTCGGTTGCATTGTGCAGAATGTTGGCGGTTTCCTCCATCTCTACCATGAAGGTGGAGCGCCCTCCGGCCAGGTCATCTGATGCACCGATACGGGAAAAAATGCGATCAACGGGGCCGATGCTGGTGCTGCGGGCGGGAACAAAACTGCCCGCACAGGCCATGAGCACAATGACTGCGCACTGGCGCATGTAAGTGGATTTGCCGCCCATGTTGGGGCCGGTAATGACAAGCATGCGCCGCTTTTCATGGAAATGCAGGTCATTGGGAACAAAGGATTGATCCAGCGCCTGTTCCACCACCGGGTGCCGGCCTTCCTCGATGCGTATGCCGGGTTCCGGGGTAAGCAGGGGGCGGTTGAGGTTCAGGCTCAGGGCACGTTCCGCCAGGTTGGCCAGCACGTCCAGGGTGGCCAGTGCTTCTGCACATTGCTGCAGAGGCGGAATTACCCCTTGCAGCTGATCGAGCAGGGCTTCGTACAGCATTTTTTCCCGCACCAGGGCTCGTTCCCGGGCGGATAACACCTGGTCTTCAAACTTCTTCAGCTCCGGGGTGATAAAGCGTTCGGCGGACTTTAGCGTCTGGCGGCGGACATAATCCTGGGGTATGGCATCAGAGTGTATGCGGCTGATCTCGATATAGTAGCCATGCACCCGGTTGTAGCTGACCTTGAGTGAAGAAATACCGGTGCGCTGTTTTTCGCGGTTTTCCAGATCCAGCAGAAACTGATCAGCGTTGCGGGAAAGGCTGCGCAGCTCATCCAGCTCCGCATCCCAGCCCTTTGCCAGTACACCGCCATCGCGGATCAGCACCGGCGGGTTTTCCTTTACTGCCCGCTGCAGCAGATTCACCAAGTCAGGCTGTTCACCTGCCTGGGTGATCAGCTCCTGCATCAAGCAGGAGCGGTAGCCTGAAACCAGCGCATGGATATCCGGTAGCAGCATCAGGGAGTCGCGCAAGGTTGTCAGATCCCGGGGGCGGGCGGTTTTCAGGGCGATGCGCGCCAGGATTCTTTCGATATCGCCAATGCCGGAAAACAGTTTTTGCAGGTCAGGCAGTTGATGTCGCTCCAGCAATTCTTCAATCGCATCATGTCTGGCGCGAATGACGTCTGGTTGGCGCAGAGGGCGGTTCATCCAGCGCCGTAACAACCTTCCCCCCATGGCGGTGGCAGTCTGATCCAGAAGGCCGGTCAGGGAATGGTGCTTTTGCCCGGATTGGGACTGGTCGATTTCCAGGTTGCGCCGGGTAGCGGCATCGATGATCAGGGCATCCTCACGGTGCTCCACCCGCAGGGCAGTGATATGGGGCAGGGCTGCCTGCTGGGTATCCTGCACATACTGCAACAGGGCGCCAGCTGCCATAACCGCCAAATTCATGTTGCTCACCCCGAACCCGGACAAGTCCTGGGTGCCGAACTGTTTCCTGAGCAGCTGTCGGGCAGTATCAATATCAAAATGCCAGGTCGGGCGGCGGGTCAGGCTGCGGCATTGCGGCGCCCCGGCAGGTAATGGCCAGTCTTCTTCCAGCAGCAATTCCGCGGGTTTCAGCCTTTCCAGTTCGCCAGACAGTGCCTCATCACCGCACAGCTCCTGCACCGTAAAACGGCCGCTACCCAGGTTCAGGGCAGCCACTCCATAGTGTTTCTTATGCTCCCATATTGCTGCCAGCAGATTGTCCTGACGCTCTTCCAGCAGTGCTTCATCAGTGATTGTGCCAGGGGTGACGATGCGCACCACCTTGCGCTCTACCGGCCCTTTGCTGGTGGCAGGGTCGCCGATTTGCTCACAGATGGCGGCGGACTCGCCTTGGCGAATCAGCCGCGCCAGATAGTTTTCAGCAGCATGGTAGGGAATGCCCGCCATGGGAATCGGCTTGCCAGCTGACTTGCCCCGGGTGGTGAGGGTGATATCCAGCAAGCGGGCGGCTTTCTCGGCATCGCCAAAAAACAGCTCGTAGAAGTCTCCCATACGATAAAACACCAGCATATCCGGATGGCTGGACTTGATGCGCAGGTACTGCTGCATCATAGGTGTGTGTTCGTTTTTTTTCTTTTCTGAAATCATGCTGTTACATTGGTTTACTTGTTGATTTGCAGGATTTTTTTCTTTTTTGGTCGTCTCATGCTGCCTCGGGGAATCTCATGGAATACCATCCAGTCCTGCAAAAAGAGTAACTTTCGTTCGGGTAAATTTTGCTCCAGCTAAGCAAGTTACACTTTTTTGCGGTCGAATCACTGAAAACCAATGTCATGAGGGTCTCCATGCAAACAGCTCAGACTACCAAACCTTTATCATCCAGGACAGTAGAAGTAATGAAACCGGGCGATATAATTAAAGCCGACACAGGAGAAAACACTGGTTTGCGAGTGAAATGTGGGGCGACCGGGATAAAAACATTTTTCTATCGTTATACCAGTCCGGTCACAAATGGCACTTACTTAAGCAAAAAACCATGGTCATTCCGGCGCAGGCCGGAATCCAGGGTCTCGGGAATATGTGGCCGTCCTGGATCCCGGCCTGCGCCGGGATGACGAATAACGAGATCTTTGGCTTAAGGGCACCTCTATTAATTCTGTTTGAGCAGATTCGTGCATGAGGGAAGTGAGAACCAGGCGAAGATCGCAGCAAATGCCCCAGGGCAGCTTCTCTTGCGCAAGCGCAATTCACCTTGTAGCCTGCTATTTGCAAGATTTTCAAAGCTTCCGCTCCCAGCTTACGCCCCTCACCTACATCCCTGTAGGCGACGAAGTTATCGCTGCCCTCATGTGCGTAGATGCCAATCATGAATTAATAGAGGTGCCCTGTAGTTATTGTAAAGCTTGGAGCAGGCTACGCTAAAATTGTGCCATGATGCTTGTTAAGTAATTGAAAAATACTGAAATAATGGTGCCGAGGAGAGGGCTTGAACCTCCGCGTGCTTTTAGCAAAATCTTACTCAGTCATAGCCTTTCTGGCTTCATCGAGCGTTATCATCAAGGTCATATCATTCGTTGAGGACTCGTGAAATCCCCAGTGCTGATAAAAACTTCTGGCTTTATCTGATAGCGCATGGACAAGCAGGGCGCGGATCCCCGCGTGTTCGGCAACAATAAGGGTGCGCTGAATAGTGTCCTTCAGCATCCCGATCCCGATTTGTTTACCCTGCCAATTGGCATCTACGGCCAGTCGACCCAGTACCATGACAGGAATGGGGTCAGGCATATTCTGAGGGACTTTTCCGGACGTCTCTTCTCTGGTGATCGCGCCCACCGCTAATGAGTAATAGCCAAAAACGGTATTGTCTTCACAGACAACAAAGGTACGTGAGGCGCCGCTGTTCTCATTCTTTATTGCGCGACGCTGCAGCCAGTCATTCAGTGTGGTGTCGCCACAATCAAAGGAAGCAACATGATGTGTGCCAGCAATGGGGCATGGGGCATTTATTCCCATGGCGCCTTGTGCGTCGTGAGATTGCGCAGCGCAGGATTATCTTTGACAGGGGCATCAAGCGCCGTCATGAAGGCATCGAAATCCGCTTCGTTGAGACCAAAAAGCCGCTGATCAAGCAGAACGTTTTCGGCTTCGCGACAGGCGGTTTCCAGCATGAAATCTGAACGGTTCTTACCTAATAGGGTGGCGGCCCTGTCAATCAAACTGCGTTGTGAATTCAATGCTCGCAAATTGATGGGGGCCGTACGGGTTGCTGACTGTGCCATATCAATACCTCCAGGAATTGTAACAATGCGTATCATATTGTGTATCGGATAGATATACAATGCTTTTAGGGATGCTGGTTGGGAGTACTGGAAACAGGGGTCGCAGTACTCTAACCCCAAATTTGAGTGCAGTTTCAGCGCAGGAAAGCATCATGAGCAAGCTCAAAGCTTCTAACACCAGAATCTAAAAAATCTTAAAAAACTGCAACCCTATAGTGTAGCTTTTTAAGCTTAATCTCTATAAATACTTAAAAAACAATGATGTAACACCTGTGCGTCATCGGGGTATGTTGTTGTCTGTCGATACTTGCTTGGTTTGGCTTATCGTTCATTCAAGTTGATGTGTGCAAACAGAACAGGGGGTATATTGGCAACCAGCAGTGA
>JALWMK010000002.1 GCA_027083925.1 Sedimenticola sp.
GCATCGCAGCAACAGACTGTGCAGCTTTCTGCCGGGGTAAAGAAAGACGAACCTGGACATGAGGCGGTTCCTTTGGTGCGCATTCACAATCTGCACTTCAGTCGCGGTGAGCGGAAGATTTTTTCCGGCCTGAATATCGAGATTCCCCGGGGCCGGATTACGGCTATCATGGGGCCGTCCGGCACGGGTAAAACCACCTTGCTGAAGTTGATTGGCGGCCAGCTGCATCCCGACCAAGGTACGGTGGAAGTGGATGGGCTGGATGTACACCAGCTGAAGATGAAGGAGCTATACCGTCTGCGGATGCGCATGGGTATGTTATTTCAGAGCGGGGCTCTGCTGACGGATCTGAACGTGTTCGAGAATGTCGCTTTCCCCCTGCGCGAACATACCCGCCTGAATGATGCAATGTTGCGTAAGCTGGTATTGCTGAAGCTGGAAGCGGTTGGGCTGCGCGGCGCATGGGATTTAATGCCAGCGGAATTGTCCGGCGGCATGGCGAGGCGGGTGGCGCTGGCCCGGGCGATTGCCCTGGATCCCATGATGATCATGTACGATGAGCCCTTTACCGGGCAGGATCCTATTTCCATGGGCGTGTTGGTGAAGCTGATTCGCCAGCTCAACGATGCCGCAGGGCTGACCAGCATCGTGGTTTCCCATGACGTGAAGGAAACCAGCGCCATCGCTGATCTGCTGTATGTGATTTCTGATGGCCGGGTGGTGGAGTCGGGCGACCCTGGTTCATTGTGGGAATCTGGCTCGGAATGGACGCGCCAGTTCATGCACGGACTTCCTGATGGCCCCGTGCCTTTTCATTTCCCCGCACCGCCACTGCAGAAAGACTTGTTTGGAGAGCAGGCATGACCGGGGCATTTGCAAGGCTGGGATGCTTTGGCATCGATTCCGTGCGCCATCTGGGGCGGGCCAGCCTGCTGTTGCTGCAGGTGCTTGCGAGCATGGGAGAGGTGCTGCGCCGCCCGCGCCTGCTGGTGGAGCAGCTGTTCTCTGTCGGGGTGCTGACGGTGCTGATTATTGCGGTATCCGGGCTGTTTGTAGGCATGGTGTTGGCATTGCAGGGATATTACATACTTTCCCAATTTGCCGCAGAAGCCACCTTGGGCGTGATGGTGGCCGCTTCTCTGGTACGGGAACTTGGGCCGGTGGTCACCGCCTTGTTGTTTGCCGGGCGGGCGGGGTCGGCACTGACGGCGGAGATCGGCCTGATGAAGGCAACCGAGCAACTGTCCGGCCTGGAGATGATGGCGGTGAATCCGGTGCGGCGAATACTGACGCCGCGCTTTCTGGCCGGTTTTGTCTCCATGCCGCTGCTAGCGGCATTGTTCAGCGCCTTGGGGGTGCTGGGAGGGTGGTTTGTGGGAGTGGGCCTGCTGGGCGTGGACGATGGTGCCTGGTGGGGGCAGATGCAGGCGAGGATTGATTGGAACGAAGACTTGCTGAATGGTGTTATAAAGAGTCTGGTATTTGGCTTTGCCTGTGTCTGGATCGCGATATTTCAAGGCTACAATAGTGTGCCGACTTCTGCCGGCGTCAGCGGCGCCACCACCCGCACCGTGGTACATTCCTCCCTGGCGGTGCTGGCTCTGGATTTTGCCTTGACAGCGCTGATGTTCGACTAGCCCGGAAATTGCACCAGGATGTGGAATCTTCCCTGAACAAGAAGATCCAGGGAAAAACCACAGCGCGAGGCTTGGTAACACTTTGTATTGTTATAATGTACACATAACCCAATGTATTGTATTGAGGGCACCTCTATTAATTCATGATTGGCATCTACGCACATGAGGGCAGCGATAACTTCGTCGCCTACAGGGAGGTAGGTGAGGGGCGTAAGCTGGGAGCGGAAGC
>JALWMK010000003.1 GCA_027083925.1 Sedimenticola sp.
CCGCCCCGGCTGAAGCCAGGCAAGAATGGTTGCCCGGAAGCCCGGAGGAATTTATCCGGGATCTCTGGCCAGCCGCACAACAAATGGCGGACAAACTGGGTGTCACACCTGAAGTCCTTATTGCCCAGGCGGCGCTGGAAACTGGCTGGGGCAGGAAAATGCCGGATAGTGCGCAGGGAAGCAGCATGAACTTGTTCGGCATCAAGGCCGACTCCCGCTGGAAAGGGCAAAGCGTTCAGGTTTCCACCCTGGAATATCGGGAGCATGTTGCAGTACGCGAACAGGCCAGCTTTCGTGCTTACGATTCCACGGAAAAAAGCATGGAGGACTATGTAGCCTTTCTGCAGGAAAATCCCCGGTATGAAACCGCCCTGAAACATGCAGCCGATCCCCAACGATTCCTGACAGAGCTGCAGGAAGCAGGCTATGCCACGGATCCCCGGTATGCGGAAAAAATTCAGGGGATCATGAGCAGTGATCGTTTCGCCGGGGTTGTGGATCGGCTGAAGGAAGGGTAACGGGAAATTTTTCCTCAAGTTTAACTATCGGTTGCCGATAGCCTTGTCAGGGAGATTGGCGATCACTCCCCCTGATGGCAAAGCCTGGCGACCGGAGGCCGGCAAATGAGAAAACCTACAATCTGTTTGAAGAACCTGATAGTGCTTGCAGCGCAAGATCTTATTGCCCTCGTATGCAATGCACCTCCATATCATCGTTTTATGCCGGTAATACCTGTACGGGCAGGTCGTGCTGGAAACATCCGGAGATAGCTCATGACCACTGGAAACATGCTGGGAATCGGCACATCCGCACTGCGGGCTTTCCAGCGAGCCCTGAATACCACAGGCCACAACATTGCCAATGCAAATACGCCCGGTTATAGCCGTCAGCGTGTGGATTTATCATCTGCCACTCCGCAATACGCCGGCTATGGTTACATTGGCACCGGGGTGCGCACTGATGCAGTACAGCGCTTCTACGATGGCTTTGTTGAAAACCAGGTGAGAAACTACACTGCTTCAACTACCGAATTTCAGACATTCCACAACTACTCTGCCCAGATCGACAATGTACTGGCAGATCCCGATGCCGGCCTGAGCACCGCCATGCAGCGTTTCAACAGCGCGGTACAGGACCTTTCCAACGACCCGGTGTCAACAGCCGCCCGCCAGGCCGTGATCAGTGAAGGGCAGGGATTGGTGGATCGTTTCCATTCCCTGGGTGGCTGGCTGGATGACATGAATACCCAGGTCAACAATGACTTGCGCGCCAGCGTTACCGAAATCAACCGCATCAGCACCGCTATCGCTGACCTGAACAAGGAGATTGTGCGCGCCAGCGGCGTTGCCGGTGAGCAGCCTCCGAATGATCTGCTGGATCAGCGTGACAATCTGGTGCGGGATCTGTCGGAGCATGTCTCTCTTAGCACCTTGACCCAGGATGACGGGTCTGTAAACGTGATGATCGGAAGCGGGCAGGCTCTGGTGGTTGGCAGCAATGCAACAGCGTTGACCACCTACCGTGGCGCGGGTGTGCATGCACCGTTGCAGGTTGCACTGGATGCCGGAAACAACAGCCAGGTGCCAATCACTGATCAACTGTCTGGCGGCAAGATTGGCGGCTTGCTCGGGTTTCGTGACAGGGTACTTGAGCCAGCTGCCAATGAGCTTGGGCGTGCAGCGATTGGCATGGCCGAATATTTCAACGCCCAGCACCAACGTGGTGCAGATCTCAACGGGCAGTTAGGCCAGGAATTTTTCTCCTTTCCCGATCCTCAATGGGACAGTTATCCCGGGGTCAGCAGCAGTTTGTCTGTTGCCTGGGATGATGTGGGGCAAGCTACTGGTGCGAACTATAAATTGCAATATGACGGTGCGGCATGGTCCATCAGCCGTACCGATACGGGTGAACAGCTTGCCATGACGGGCACGGGATCTTCCGCAGACCCATTTGTTGTCGATGGCATACGTATTAGCGTAGATGCAGCGGCTGCCAGTGGCGATACCTTTCTCATTCAGCCTACGCGCAATGGGGCGCAATCTCTGCAAATGCTGGTGAATGACCCATCTCGGATTGCTGCCGCTTCACCAGTTTTGGCAAATGCGGCAATCACCAATACCGGATCAGGACAAATCAGCACCGGCCAGGTGACAGACATCAACAATCCCGCTTTCCAAAGTGCGCCGGGAAGCCTTTCACCACCGGTAATGATTCGTTTTACCAGCGCGACCACCTATGAGGTATACGACAACAGCAACCCGGCTTCCCCGGCCTTGCTGGAGTCCGTCAGTGGTTATGACCCGGCAACTGGTGATGCAGTGTTTCCAACCCCCGGCAGCCTGGATTACGGTTACCAGGTACATCTTGCTGGCAGCCCGGTTGCTGGTGATGAGTTTACCGTGGGGTACAACAGTAATGGAGACGGAGACAATCGCAATGCCCTGGCGCTGGGCGAGGTGCTGACCGGCAGGGTTATGGGAAATGGCACACAAAGCCTGTCTGATGTCTATCGTTCCATGGTGTCTGAAGTGGGCACCACCACCCGCCAGGCTGAACTTGCCAGTGGTGCGCATCAACAGCTTCTGGAGCGCGCACTCAATGCCCGGGATGCCATATCCGGGGTCAACCTGGATGAGGAGGCAGCGAATTTGATCAAATTTCAGCAATCCTATCAGGCTGCAGCCCAGGTGATTGCAACCGCAAACGAAATGTTTGACACACTGTTAGGTGCAGTAAGGAGATAAATCATGCGTATTTCAACCGGCCAATGGTATCGGCAAGGGGTGAGCGCCATGCTCAACAGTCAGGCTGCTCTTTCCAAGACCCAGTTGCAACTTGCCACAGGGCAGCGCATGCTTGCACCGAGTGATGATCCTGCAGCGGCTACAAAGGTGCTGGAACTGGATCAACTGTTGTCCTCTGTCAGCCAGTATCAGCGCAATAGCGACGCTGCAGAAGCGCGGCTGAGGCGAGAGGAAAATGTACTTGAAGGTGCGGGTGATACCCTGCAGAGGGTGCGTGAACTGGCAGTGCGTGCGAGCAATGGCTCCCTCAGTGCCGGTGACAGACAGGCAATTGCTGCGGAAGTGCGTGAGCACCTTGAAGGCCTGAAGGGGCTGGCCAATGCAACCGACACCAATGGTGAATATATTTTTGGCGGCTATCGCACGGACGTTCCTGCCTTTACAGATGACGGTGCGGGAAATTTCACTTACCAGGGCGACCAGGGACAAAAGCTGCTGCAAATTGGCAGCGCACGCCATGTTACCACTGGTGATCCTGGAGACAGCATCTTCATGGGAATTGATGATGGCAGCGGAGGAACCAGTGATGTCTTCAGCATCGTTAGCGATTTCATCACTGACCTGGATAGCAATAACCCCTCTGGTGCAACCTTGACGGCCCTGGACAACGCCATGGATCAGATTCAGACGGTGCGCACCAAAATCGGTGGGCGCATGAATGCTATCGAGAATCAGCGTGGCATCAACGACTCTTTTGCCTTGGTCATGGAACAAAACCGTTCCATTCTTGAGGACCTGGACTATGGCGAAGCAGTCAGCCAGCTACAGCAGCAGCAGCTTATTCTGCAGGCGTCCCAGCAAAGCTTTATGAAAGTGGAAGGCTTGTCTCTTTTCAACTACCTGTAAATTCCCTATCACCCGGTAACAACCATGCTCACTTCACCCTGCCCACAACCGGGTAGGGGTGAGCTGGTATTTCCTTCCGGATTCTCTCCTGGCACAACCAGAATTCAACTTCCTGTCTAGAGGTGCCCTTAAGTTTTTCCCGCACTGGCCGATGGCATGTATGGAAGCGGTAATTGTCTATTTTTAAAGACATGTCCGCTAATGACAAACAGCGCATTTTGAAACAACCAGAATGTGCAGCAAAGGAGATCAAACCATGGCAATGGTAATCAACACCAACGTTATGTCGCTGAACGCCCAGCGCAATGTAAACAAAACCAACGGCCAGCTGGCCACCTCCATGCAGCGCCTTTCATCCGGTCTGCGTGTCAATAGCGCCAAGGATGATGCTGCCGGCCTTTATACCATTAACCGCATGACTTCCGACATCCGGGGTCTGAACCAGGCCTCACGCAATGCTGCGGATGGCATTTCCCTGGCGCAGACGGCGGAAGCAGCCCTGGGGCAGATCGGTGATAACCTGCAGCGCATCCGCGAACTGGCGGTGCAATCTGCCAACGGCACGGTAGAGGATCGCACCGGCATGCAGGCCGAGGTGAATCAGCTAACCGCAGAAATCACCCGTGTTGTTGACTCCGCCAAATTCAATGGGGTAGGCCTGCTCGATGCTGCAACGGCAACCACATTTCAGGTGGGGCAGGATAGTGGTGAAACCATCAGTGTCAGTTCACAGAATATGACTGCCCTGACATCTTATACAGCTATCGATATCAGTACCCAGGCCAATGCACAGACAGCGCTGGGTACGCTGGATACGGATATCGATACGGTATCCGGAGCCAGAGCCACCTTTGGTGCAGTACAGAACCGTTTCGAATCCGTGATTGGCAGTATCCAGAGTTATGCGGAAAACCTGTCGGCTTCCCGTAGCCGCATCCAGGATGCAGATTTTGCCGCAGAAACTGCAAATCTGACCAAGGTACAGATCCTGCAGCAGGCAGGCACCGCAATGCTGGCACAAGCCAATGCCGCCCCGCAAAACGTACTTTCCCTATTGCGTTAATCGCATACTCTCCTTGGCGGAGACCCAACCTGGGTCTCCGTTTTTTTTACTCCACGAGGACCAAAAATGCCGGACTCGGCCGCCTGCCTTTAACAATCAATTGCCCAGGCGCTTGAAGAAACTACCATGGCTGCGTTGCGCCTCTTGACAAGGGCTTGTCATTGCCGACGAGGTGCGCCTTGCTCTGGTGGTTTCTTGAAGCGCTGAATATGAACTATTCCCCCGCCGGGTTAATGATAAAAAAGCGCCAACTGTTCTCTGAAATGATCATCAGAATAAAAAACCTAAAGTTTTGCCGAAGCCGGTCGATGAGAAAGATGGAAGCGGTAGTTATCTCGACAAAAAGATATGTCCGCTAAAGACAAACTACATAGCCTGCTTTTGTCGGCTTGTGTATTTAGGAGATCGAACCATGGCAATGGTAATCAACACCAACGTTATGTCGCTGAACGCTCAGCGCAATGTAAACAAAACCAACGGCCAGCTGGCCACCTCCATGCAGCGCCTTTCATCCGGTCTGCGTGTCAATAGCGCCAAGGATGATGCTGCCGGCCTTTATACCATTAACCGCATGACTTCCGACATCCGGGGTCTGAACCAGGCCTCACGCAATGCTGCGGATGGCATTTCCCTGGCGCAGACGGCGGAAGCAGCCCTGGGGCAGATCGGTGATAACCTGCAGCGCATCCGCGAACTGGCGGTGCAATCTGCCAACGGCACGGTAGAAGATCGCACCGGCATGCAGGCCGAGGTGGATCAACTGACGGCGGAAATCCACCGGGTTGTGGGTAGTGCAAAATTCAATGGAGTGTCTCTGTTGGATGGTACTTCCGGTGCCATCACATTCCAGGTGGGCCAGGACAATGGAGAGACCATTTCTGTCGCCCAGGGTGACATGACCGGTATCAATTCCTATGGTGCTGCAGCAGGCACCGTGGACATCAGCACCCAGGCAGCCGCCCAGGCAGTACTTGCCACTGGCGCCACCGGTATTGATGCAGATATTGATGATGTATCCAGCGCCCGCGCCACCTATGGCGCAGTGCAAAATCGGTTTGAATCTGTAATCAGCAGCATTCAGAGCTATGCGGAAAACCTGTCTGCTTCCCGTAGCCGTATTCAGGATGCCGATTTTGCAGCCGAGACCGCCAATCTGACCAAAGTACAAATACTGCAGCAAGCCGGTACCGCCATGTTGGCGCAAGCCAATGCAGCACCGCAGAATGTGCTTTCGCTGTTGCGGTAATCCCAGGTGAGACACAGTGTCCGGCTGCATCATGCAGCCGGGTACCACCCAGGAACATACGGACAAGATAATGGCCAGTGAAATAGAATCCAATGTGATACCACTGATACGAGCAACTGCTCCACGCCAGTCACCGCCTGTACCAACCCTTGGTGGAATGCAAAAAGGCGAGGAATTGCCACACACCGGAAAATCCTTGCCACCAGAGAAGGAAGAAAAAGCGACTCCGGAAAAGGTATCCGAAGCGGTAGGAAAGCTGAATGAGTACGTCCAGGCCATCAGGCGTGAGCTGAAATTCAGTATCGATGAAAAGAGTGGCCGTACCGTGATTACGGTACTTGACTCCGAGACCAAGGAGGTTATTCGCCAAATTCCTCCGGAAGAAGTGATTTCCCTGTCCCAGAATCTGGGAAACAAAGATAGCGCGATCCTTACCGCAGAAACCTGAGTTGGCATTGAACTTGCTGATGTATGTCTTAGTACTTACGTTTTACCGTGTAACCAGAAAATAGCGAGGCTATGATGATAACAGCACCGGGAGTTGGATCAGGGCTGGATGTGCGATCTATCGTCAATGATTTGATGGCCCTGGAGCGGCGGCCAATTGAGGCGCTGCAGCGGCGCCAGAATCAATATGAGGCACAGCTCAGCGCCTATGGTCAACTGAAAAGCACCTTGTCCGGGTTCCAGGATGCGATGAAAGGACTCAGCTCGACAGATGCCTTCAAGGTATTTTCTGCTTCCACCAGCAATGAAGATGCCCTGCAGGTTTCCGCCGCCAGTACCGCCCCTCTGGGCAGCTATAACGTCCGGGTGGAGCGCTTGGCCGGGTACCACAAGATCGGCTCGAGTGAATTTGCCAGCACTGCCACCTTTGGTGGAGCAGCAGGGGACAGTATTGCGATTCAGATCGGAACAGATCCGCTCGATACCATCAGTATCGACTTGAGTGCAGCCAAAACCCTGGAAGAAATCCGCGATTTCATCAACGATGATGTCAATAACCCCGGGGTCAGCGCCACGGTCGTCAATGGCAATGGCGGCAACCAGAAGCTGATTCTGACTTCAGAGGACAGTGGCACGGCTTCTGCCATGACGATCTCTTATGGCGGCAGCCTGACTGCAGCCAGCTTTGGCTTGCAGACATTAAACGATATCGGAGGGGATCTGGCGCTGCTGGATGCCGAAATCAGCGTTGATGGCTATAGCGTAACCCGTGCCAGCAACACGATCTCCGATGTGATCCAGGGTGTCACCCTGGATTTACGCCAGGCACAGCCGGGGGTGGATATCCAGGTGAAAATTGATCGGGATCTGGATGCGGCCAAAGAGTCGGTGCAGGCATTTGCCGACGCCTATAATGACTTGCGCAGCTCCATCAAGAGCCTGCGCAGCGGTCAGCTGGAAGCTGACAGCACCTTGCTCAGCATTGAACGCGGGTTGCTCAATATCATGAACAATCCTGGCAGCGGCGGCGTATACAATCATCTGTCCGAAATTGGCCTGAGCATCCAGAAAGACGGCAATATGAATGTAAAAACCACGAAGCTGGAATCTGCCCTCAATACTGATTTTTCAGCGGTAGCTGATCTGTTTGCAAATACCCAGGATGGATATGCAACCCGGTTTGAATCCCTGACCGCAACCTGGCTGGAGACCGGAGGCCTCATTGACTCCCGCACTGATGGCCTCGATTCACGCATCGAGGATCTGGAAGACAGGCAGACCGCAATGGATCGACGCATGGAGCAGGTCGAAGCGCGCTATTTAAGACAGTTTTCTGCGCTGGATTCTCTGGTTGCGCAACTGCAGGGAACCAGCAGTTTTCTTACTTCCCAGCTGGCGTCATTGCCCGGCTCAGGGTAAATATAACAAACTGAACATATGCTCATGACTGTAACCCGGCAACAGTAACCGGGCCAGTCGCAGATAACCCGGAGGAGCCATGAGCCATCCCGCAACACACAATGCAGCAAATCACTACAGCCAGGTTGATACCTATACCGGCGTCAATGAAGCAGATTCCCATCGTTTGGTTCTGATGCTGCTCAATGGTGCCCTGAGCAATATCGCAGTCGCAAAGGGCAGCATCGAAAGGCAGGATGTTGCTGCAAAGGGTGAGGCGATTGGTCAGGCCATATCCATTGTCAATGGCTTGCGCACCAGCCTGGATCTGGGCGCCGGTGGCGAACTGGCGATGAATCTCGACAATCTCTATGACTATATGGAGCGGCAGCTCCTGGAAGCAAATCTTCACAGTGACCCAAAAATACTGGAGGAGATATCCGGCCTGCTGCACGAAATCAAGCAAGGGTGGGCAGCGATTCCAGTGGAGGCTCGCGCCGGGGCTGGCAGCACACAACCAGGAGCCGCTGGTGCCCCCTGATTTTCAGCCAGCCGCCACGAAAACCTTGCAGGTTTCCGGTATGTTGCCGGGACGGTTAGGGGCGCTGCATGTCTTGCTCGAGTACAGCCTGAAGATGTTGCAGCAGGCAAAAAGTGGAGAGTGGCCGGATGTGATTCAAACCGGGGCACAGCGGGAACGGTTGATTGCAGATTTTTTTACGGCCGCTGTGGCGCCGACAGAGGCAGATGAAGTTGCACTCGTGCTAAGAAAGATGCTGCGGCTAAATCAGGAAATTGAGATGCTGGCGGTAAACAGCCGTGGTGGTGTGAGTGAGAGCATTGGCTCCATCCAGCAAGGGCGGCGAGCAATACTGGCCTATGCAGAAAATGCAGGAGAAACAACCGGGGCAGGTAGCCGGGAATAATCTGTGGTTTTTCCCTGGATCTTCTTGTCCAGCCTGCCAGGTCAGTAGTTGCTCCAGATCCCATCTTCCAGACCATTTTCCCGCGTCCAGATCAACTGTCCAATGGCCTCAAATTTGGCCACAGACATGGCGCCTCGCTTGCTGCGTTTACCACCAGATTGAGACAGGGTCGCCAGTATTTCTTCCCGGTCTGCTTCATAGATCTTGTAAGGCTCAAACTCGCCATCCAGAAGCACCAGTGCCACATGGGTCCAGTCGCCATTGGGGTTGAGTTGGCCAATACGGTAACCCGCCTTTCCCTCATCCAGAATAACCCGGCCCTTGATCTGGTAGCGCCGGCCCTCGCGATCGTCCTTTCCCGTTGCATCCACGCCGGGAGCCCTGGACTCCAGTAGCTCCAGCCCCAGGTGCCGGGCGGCATCAAAGCGGGCAATCTCCCCTGTAACCGGCAGCATCTTCCCCGTGGTGAGGCGAAACTCGGTAGCAAGCCGCCGGGTTTGCGAGATTAATTTTTCCAGTGCATAAACTGACACGATGGCATCCTGTTGTAAAAACATGTGGAAGGTTTTCCTTTCAGCAGAGGAATATCCCTTATCTTTGCATTACCAGGCAAGAAAAACTTAAGGGCACTTCTAATTCATGATTGGTTTCAGCCCCGACGATTCCTTGGCGCAGCCCATGGTATCGCTCTGGCAATCGGTGTCAATTCCTTGTCGCCGCAGGAACATAGCATGTAACACGCTGAAATACATAAGGTAATTAATTGGGCATGGAACTTGCTTTTTGTTACACGCATATATCGTCAAACAACCCGGATACACGAAATGCCTGTGACAAACTCGCCAACTGCGCAGCAACTTGAGAATGCCTTTGAGGCTTTCAACCAGGTTGGCTCACAACTGGCCAGTTCCTACGGTGATTTGCAACAGCGGGTGATCACTCTGACTGAAGAGCTGTCCCAGGCCCGGACAGAGAAAATCCGGCAGCTGGTGGAAAAAGAGCGGCTAGCGGCACGGCTGGAAAAACTGCTCCAGACGCTGCCTGGCGGCGTATTGGTTCTCGATGAGCAGGGCATGATTCTGGAAGCCAATCCCGGGGCGCACCAGCTGCTTGGTGAGCGCCTTCTTCAGCGCTCCTGGGAGGAAGTTGCCACCTCCGTGTTTGTTTCCGGCAGCCGTGAACTGCAGCTGCGGGATGGCCGCTGGGTAAGTCTCTCAACCAGCTCCCTGGATGGTGATGAAGGAAAAATACTGCTGCTTACTGACGTGAGCGAAGCCCGCCGCCTCCAGGAACTTTTGAACCAGCATCGGCGCCTTACGGTTCTGGGTGAAATGGCCGCTGCCCTGGCACACCAGATTCGCACCCCCCTGGCCTCGGTAATGCTGTATCTCTCTCAACTGGATAACACCAAACTGGATAACGTAAAGCGCCAGCAATTTCTCGCCAAAACACGGGAGCGATTGCTTCACATGGAGCAGATGATCAACAACATGCTGGCTTATGCCAGAGGAGAGTCAAGGGAGCACAAACAGTTTCTGTTGGCATCGGTCATCGATTCCATGCTGCAGGTGGTGGAGGGTAACCTGCAAGCAGCGGGAGGCCATTTGCAGGTTAGAAACCAGGTGCCTGAAACTCTGATCAGGGGGAACCCTGATGCGCTGTTGGGTGCCCTGACCAACCTGGCCATGAATGCCATCCAGGCCTGTGAGAAAAAGCCGGAATTGTTGCTGAAAGTGGAGCAGGCAGGACAGGGAAATACAGTTATTTCCCTGCAGGACAACGGTGAAGGCATCAGCAATTCACTACAGAAAAAAATATTTGAGCCGTTTTTTACCACTCGCACCAGTGGCACGGGCCTGGGACTGGCGGTGGTAAAAGCCGTAGTGCAGAGGCACGGAGGAGTGTTGAGCATGCAATCTTCACCAGGCAAGGGAACCACAGTCAGAATCAGTTTGCCAGCAGCAAATGGAAACCATGCCCTCCCTGCACATATGAATCTGTATCCAGGCAACCCAGTGCACATCAATGACAGTTGCCATGCTGAAGGAAAAGAGGTGAACAAATGAAACAGAAAGCAATCTTGATCGTTGAAGATGATGGCCCTTTGAGGGACGCTTTACATGACACACTCAGCATTGCCGGGCATCAGGTACTGTCCACAAGTGATGGAGAAAAGGCGCTGCAGAAACTGCAGAAGCACCCGGAAATCAGCCTGGTTATTACAGATGTGCAGATGCAACCCATGGATGGCTATACCTTGCTGCGCACCCTGACAGCAAAGTACCCCGAGTTGCCCGTGGTCTTGATGACTGCCTTTGGCACTATCGACAAAGCAGTAGGCGCCATGCGAGACGGTGCAGCGGATTTTCTGGTCAAACCTTTTGAGGCCGGCGTGTTGCTGAAAATGGCTGAGCGCTTCCTGGTTCCGGTGGAAGAGCAGGGCGATGCTGATATGGTGGCCGCTGATCCGGTGAGCAAAGAGCTGGCGTGCCTGGCGCGACGGGTGGCCAGTGCCGGTGCAACGGTAATGATTGCCGGGGAATCAGGCGTCGGCAAGGAAGTGCTGGCGCGCTATATCCACAATCATTCCGATCGTGCCAATAAACCCTTTATCGCCATCAACTGTGCTGCCATTCCCGAGAACATGCTTGAAGCCGTGCTGTTCGGGTATGAGAAAGGCGCGTTTACCGGCGCCCACCAGGCGCGACCGGGGAAATTCGAGCAGGCCCAGGGGGGCACCCTGCTGCTGGATGAAATCACTGAAATGGATACTGGGCTGCAGTCAAAACTGTTGCGGGTACTGCAGGAACGGGAAGTGGAGCGCCTGGGTGGGCGCCGCATGATTGATCTGGATGTGCGGGTGCTGGCTACCAGCAACCGAGATTTGCGTCAGGCCGTGAGTGAAGGGGCGTTTCGTGAGGACCTCTACTATCGTCTGAATGTTTTTCCCCTGGAACTGCCCCCGCTGCGCAACAGGCGGGAAGATATTTTGCCGTTGGCAAGAAGATTCATTTGCCGGCATGCAGCTGGCAAAGCCTTGCCGGAATTGTGCCATGATGCCATGGCCAGGCTGCATCAGTATTCCTGGCCTGGCAATGTTCGGGAACTGGAAAACGTCATTCAGCGTGCACTGATTCTCAAAAGTGGTGACCGGATTACCGCCCACGATATTCATTTTGAAACCATTACCGGGACGCAAATGCCCGAGTCAGTGCAGGCAGCAGACAAGACATTGAATCTGGTTCAGGAAGACCGGCTCAATGATGAGCTGAAACAACGTGAGGCCGATCTTATCCTGACGGCGCTGGAGTCCAGCGGCAGCCGTACCGAAGTGGCGCAAAAACTTGGGATAAGCCCCCGCACCCTGCGCTACAAACTGGCCAAGCTTCGTGATGCAGGAATCCCCCTGCCGGCATAAGGGCTTTGAGATCCATGTCTGGCAATCACGTAACTCAAAAGTTGGCGCGAAACCTGCATGTTATCCCTGCAGAGACAGAAAGCTGCCACCCCATGATCAACCGGAAACAGCCAGGAGAATAACGTGAGCACCGTCGATATCAATCAATTGCTGAACCAGATGCGCCATATGGCTGCCCAGGCCGACAAAAAGCCGGAAACCATGTTGGAAGGGAACAGCCAGGCCGGCGCTTTTGACAACATATTGAAAGACTCCATCAATGCTGTGAATGATGTACAAAAGGGGGCTTCTGCGATGGCCAGGAAGTTTGAGACCGGTGATCCATCGGTAGACCTCACCGAGGTGATGGTGGAATTGCAAAAGGCCAGCGTTTCTTTTGAGGCAATGAAGCAGGTGCGCAACAAGCTCCTCAATGCCTACAAAGATGTCATGAGCATGCAGGTTTAGTCGGGTTGGACAAGGAATTATGGCGCCGGTAAAAACAGACAAGATGCTTACACAGATTCAGGGTTTCAGCGCTTTGCCTGCCGTTCGTCAGATTGGCCTGATGGTCATGCTGGCAGCGACAATTGCACTTGGGGTGGCGGTGGTGCTGTGGTCGCAAACGCCGAACTACAGCATTCTCTATGGCAATTTGTCATCGGGTGATCTGGCGGAAGTGGCCGGCAGCCTGGATGCGGCAGGCATCCCCTATAAAATAGAGCATGCCAGCGGATCCATTACGGTGCCTTCTCGCAAGATTCATGAAGTACGCATTCGCCTGGCTACCCAGGGCATGCCGAAAAGCAAGGCTGCCGGTTACGAGCTGCTGGAGAAAGAAACCGCATTTGGAACCAGCCGGTTTCTCGAAAAGGCACGCTACCAGCAGGCGCTGGAAGGGGAGCTGGCCCAGTCCATCAGCTCCTTGGGCAGTGTGGAACAGGCGAGGGTGCACCTGGCAATTCCCAAAGAGTCGGTATTTGTGCGTGACCATGCAAAACCGGCTGCTTCCGTGCTTCTCAAGCTGCATGCGGGGCAGACGCTGGACAAAGCCCAGGTTGCAGGCATTGTCCATCTGGTTGCCGCCAGCATTCCAAAGATGAAGCCGGAGGGAGTAACCATTGTAGACCAGCAGGGGCGTCTGCTCAGTAACAAAGATCCATCCCGGAATTTTGGTTTGAGCAACAGCCAGTTCGAATATACCCAGCGGCTGGAAGACAGTTATGTTCAGAGAATACAGGATATCCTAAGCCCCTTCGTTGGCTCTTCGGGAATACGGGCCCAGGTAGTCGCAGATCTGGATTTTACCGTTACCGAGCAGACTCGTGAAAGCTACATTCCGGAAAAAACGCTGGTGCGCAGTGAAGATATAAGAGAAGAGAACAACAGTCTTGCGAACCCAATGGGCGTACCTGGCGCCCTGACCAACCAGCCTCCGCGTGCTGGCACCCTGGATGTGCAAGCGGCAAATGCTGAAGCCGAAAGCAGTGGCAATTCATCCCGGCATATAGTGCGTAACTATGAGCTGGATCGAACCATTACGCATTCCCGCCATGCGCCTGGACATATTCAGCGCCTTTCTGTTGGTGTGGTGGTGGACTACAAAAAGAAGGTTCTTGAAGAAGGCGAGGTGGAGTCAGAAGCACTTACACCCAAAGAGCTGGAGCATATTACCGCGCTGGTAAAAGAAGCTGTGGGCTTTGATGCCGCCCGGAATGACAGCGTCAATGTTATCAACATCCCTTTCCACAGCGCGCCACAGATGGAGCCGGTGGAAGAGCTGCCCATATGGCAACAGCCCTGGGTCTGGGAGTTGGCGAAACCGGTACTTGGCGGCTTGTTTGTATTGTGGCTGGCGTTCGGAGTGTTACGCCCCACCTTGAGAAATCTTGCTCATCCCGGGCAGCTTCTTGAGGCGGGCGCCAACGGAGAAGTGCTGCTTGCAGGTGAATCAGGAGGGGTACTGGCCGGTCTTCCAACCCCGGATGGCGAGAGCGGAAACACGCTCAAGGATTTGCCATTGGAGGAGGATGAGATGGTGCTCAGTGAGGGTGCGCAACAGGCGCAGGAGGGGCAGGACAAAACAACAGTCAAGGTGGATATTGATACTGCCAGAAATATGGTGCAACAGGATCCCAAAAGAGTGGCGCAAGTAGTAAAAACATGGGTGGCAGATGATGAGTGAAACAGAGCAGCAGTCAGTCGAAGGAGTTGAGCGAGCCGCTATTTTCATGATGAGCCTGGGAGAAAAGGAGGCAGCTGCAATCTTGCGCCACATGGAACCCAAGGAGGTACAGCGTGTGGGGGCCGCCATGGCAGCGCTTACCCATGTAACACATGGGCAGATTGATGGTGTGCTTGAAGAGTTCATGCAGGTGGTAAAAACCGAAACCGCGCTGGGACTGGACTCGGAAGAATATGTGCGCAATACACTGGTGGAAGCATTTGGTGTGGAAAAGGCCGTCAGTCTTGTCGATCGTATTCTTACCCGCCCCAACTCCAAGGGTATCGAGTCGCTGAAGTGGCTGGATCCCCGCGCCATTGCGGAAATATTTCGTTTTGAACATCCCCAGATTGTTTCCATCGTTCTTTCCTATCTGGAAAATGACCAGGCTGCGGAAGTGCTCAAGCATTTCCCTGAAGAGCGCCGTGCAGATGTGCTGATGCGTATCGCCACTCTCGATGGCGTACAACCCTCGGCTCTTCAGGAGTTGGATGAAATACTGGAGCGCCAGTACGCAGGAAGCTTTTCCCTTACAAGCCCTGCTTCGGGTGGCAAGGAAACGGCTGCCAACATCCTCAACTACCTTGATGCTGATACAGAGCAGAAGATAACCGAGGCGATTCAGCAGTTCGATGCGGGGCTGGCGGATGAAATACAAGGTCTAATGTTTGTATTTAGCAACCTTCTTGATGTTGATGATCGCGGCATCCAGACCCTGTTGCGTGAAGTCGCCTCAGACACCCTGCTGGTGGCGCTCAAGGGGGCTGATGCCTCGGTCAAGGAAAAGATCTTCAGGAACATGTCCCAGCGCGCTGCCGACATGCTGCGTGATGACCTGGAAGCGAAGGGGCCGGTACGCCTGAGTGAGGTGGAAGAGGCGCAGAAAGAGATTCTTGCTGTAGCGAAGCGCATGGCGGATGATGGTGAAATCGCCCTGGGCGGGAGTGGCGGTGATGAATTTGTCTGATTCCGGATCTGCATTGCGGCGGCAAGTGCAACCCTGGCAGGCACCTGTTTTGTCTGCTGGTAACGAGAATGGTACTGAACCGAAAGCTGATGCAACCCGGTTGCCTGCGGCGGAACAGTTGGAAGACATTCGCCGCCAGGCGCACCGAAAAGGATTTCAGCAGGGATTGGCAGATGGATTGCGTGCAAGTGAGGAGCAGATTGCCCAGCGAGTAAGCCAACTGGACGACTTGCTGCAATGCCTTGCCCAACCTTTTGAAAAACTGGACAGCCAGATAGAAGAGCAGCTGGTGCATCTGGCGCTGGCAGTCGCCAGGCAGCTGGTGCACAGGGAGATTAAATCCGATCCCGGGCAGATCGTCGGTGTTATCCGGGAAGCCATGGGGCTGCTGCCTGCAGCGACTGGGGCTGTGCAGATCGAACTTCATCCGGAAGATGCGGCACTGGTGCGTGAGGTACTCAATCTGGATGAAGAGGATGAGCGCAGCTGGCGCATCCGTGAGGTTCCCACCTTGTCACGCGGCGGCTGCCGCATAGCGAACAGCACATCCAGCATTGATGCCACAGTGGAAGGGCGCCTCAATCAGGTTATCGCTGCGGTTCTTGGCAGTGAGCGTGCTGTGGATGTTGATCAATGAGCCAACCAGAAGCCAAAATTCCACAGTTGCCACGCAGCCCATTCTGGCTGCGGCGCCTGAACAAATATGAAAGACGTGCTGTCCACGCCAGACCACTGGTAGTGGAAGGGCGGGTCACCAGAGTTGTCGGTCTTACCATAGAAGCAGTCGGTATTCATGCGCCCGTGGGTGCAAGGTGCATGATTCACACGCCGAACGATGTGGTGGAGTCAGAAGTGGTTGGCTTTGCCGAGGATCGCACCTTCCTCATGCCGATCGGCGATAGCCGCGGGTTGATGCCCAATGCGCGGGTAATTCCCGCTGAAGATGCCTGTGATGCCTTGGTGGGCGATCACTTGCTGGGCCGGGTTATTGACGCCACCGGCAAGCCTCTGGACGGGAAAGGGAGAATTCAGTACAGCGCCCGCAAGCCGCTGCTGGGAAAAAGCATCAATCCGCTTTCACGATGCCCCATCGATATACCTCTGGATGTGGGGGTTTGTGCGATCAACTCCTTGTTGACCGTAGGGCGGGGGCAGCGTATCGGCCTGTTTGCCGGCAGCGGTGTGGGCAAAAGCATGCTGTTGGGCATGATGACCAAATACACCAATGCTGATGTTGTGGTGGTAGGGCTTATCGGTGAACGGGGCAGGGAGGTAAAGGAGTTTGTAGAGAACATTCTTGGTGCTGTCGGTCGCCAACGTGCAGTGGTGGTTGCCAGCCCTGCGGACAACCCGCCCCTGCTGCGCATGCATGGCGCCTGGCTCTCTACAGCAATTGCAGAGTATTACCGTGACCAGGGCAAACATGTGCTGCTGCTGATGGATTCACTTACCCGTTTCGCCCAGGCGCAACGGGAGATCGCCCTGGCCATTGGGGAACCCCCCGCCACCAAGGGTTATCCGCCTTCCGTATTTGCACGTCTGCCACAACTGGTGGAGCGTGCCGGAAACGGCGGGGAAGGAGGCGGTTCCATTAGTGCTTTCTATACCGTACTGGCAGAAGGTGATGACCAGAATGATCCGGTGGTGGATTCTGCGCGCGCCATTCTTGACGGACATGTTGTGCTGTCGCGGGAAATTGCCGAAAGCGGACATTATCCTGCCATCGATGTGGAAGCATCCGTCAGCCGCGTCATGAACGATATCGTATCTGAAGAACACTTGCTGGCGGCACGGCGTTTTCGCCAGATCTATTCTACCTACCACAAAAATCAGGATCTGATCAGTGTGGGTGCATACAAGGAAGGCAGCGACCCGAGAGTGGATGAGGCCATTCATTACTACCCACAGCTTGCACAGTTTTTGCAGCAGGACAAACAGACCGCTGTGGATCTCAATCAGAGCGTGGGCAGCCTGCTGGATCTCACCGGAATTGAGCAAACCGCGGAAGAGCCTGCAGGAGGCACAGCATGAGGCGCAGCAAGCCATTGGTTACCGTAGCTAAAATTGCCACAGACCGTGAACGTGATGCGGCACGGGAAATGAGCCATAGCCGTGGAGAGATGGATGTTCATGCAGAGCGGCTCGAAGAACTCGGCAACTACCGGCAGCAGTATCTGCAGCAATTTCAGGCCGCCAGCAAGCGAGGGCTGGGAGTTGTGCAGATGCAGGAATACCAGATATTTCTGGGACGGCTTGATGAGGCGATAAACCAGCAACAGAAATTGCTGGAGGTCAGCCAGTCAGCTCATGAAGAAAGGCAGAAGCTGTGGCTGAACCTGCGAGGGAAGGTCAAGGCACTGGACAAGATTATTCATCAACGGCAGCAGCAGCAAATTGCACAGCAGAGCCGTCGTGAACAAGGTGAGTCTGATGACCAGTCCTGCAGCCTTGTCCACTGGAAAACACTATCCTGTTAACCCCAATTACATAAGGAACCTCTGATTATTACCTGAATCCGCGGGTTCAGGTATTATTAACCCGGCCGCCAAACAGGCCGTCCTCAGTGTTTCAAACAGGACAGGTATCAAGGCGCGCCTCGCCGGCAATGGCAAGCCCTTGCCAAGAGGCGCAACGCGGCTGTGGTGGTTTCCTGAAGCGCCGAATCAAGATGTTTTCTCTGAAGCAACCGGCAGATGGGAAACCTTTGGGTTGCTGTCCGCGGGCAGGAAACAGGTTCTGGCCAGTGCCGGGATACTCTCCGGGAGAACGGGCCGGCTGAACAGAAAGCCCTGCACCATGTCACAGGCAGCACCCCTGAGCACCTTCAGTTGCTCTTCTTCTTCCACGCCTTCTGCCACTACTACATGCCCAAGAGCATGAGCTATGTCCACAATGGTTCCCAGCAAAATTGAGGCACTCTCATCTTTCAATATATCAGAAATGAAGATGCGGTCGATCTTGAGGCAATCAATAGGCAGTGATTTCAGCGAGGACAGGGAGGAATAACCGGTTCCAAAATCATCCATGCTGATCCTTACTCCCAGCTCACGAAGCTGCTCGAAGATACTGAAATCATCCCCGTTGGTCTGAACCACATTCTCGGTAATTTCCAGCTCAAGGTTGGTCGGTGACAGGCCAGTCTGCTGCAATACTTCTTTAACTGTAGTGAGCAGAGCGGGGTCGTTGAAATGCAATGGCGAAATATTTACCGCAATGCGGAAGTCCGGCAGGCCAAGCATTCTCCACTTGGCAGCCTGGTTGCAGGCGGTTTCCAGCACCCAGTTTCCCAACGGCTTTATCATGCCGATGCGCTCAGCCACCTCGATAAACTGAAATGGAGGGATCAGCCCCTGCTCCGGGTGTTGCCAGCGGATCAAGGCCTCTACTCCAATCATTCTGCCGTTTTTCAGATCTATTTGTGGCTGGTAATGCAGCTCCAGCTGTTCGCGGTCGATGGCGAGGCGCAGATCCTGCTCCATTTGCAGGCGCTGATCTGCCTCGATGGTATGCCTTTTCTGGTAGAAGGCGTAACGGTGTTTGCCCTCTTTCTTTGCCGCATACATGGCGCTGTCTGCCGCCTTGAGCAAGGTTTGGAAATCATCTCCATCCTGGGGGAAGTGGGCAATTCCTATGCTGCAGCGAGGCCGCAGTTCCCTGGCCAGCAGCTGTAGCGGGCGGTTGATCTCCCGCAGGCTGCGGTTGGCAACCTCTGCGGCATCACGGTGATCGGAAATGTTGTCCACGAGGATACAGAACTCATCTCCGCTCAACCGGGCGATAAAATCGGTTTCCCGTAATATGCCCTGCAATCGCCGGGCAACGATCTTCAACAGTTCGTCACCTGTGTCATGTCCCAGGCTGTCATTGATATCCTTGAAGCCATCGAGATCCAGATAGAGCAGAGCGAATTGCTCTTCGCGCCGCTGGGCGGCCCGGATGACATCTTCCACATGTTTGTAAAAATATGCTCGGCTCGCCAGGCCGGTCAGTTCGTCTGAATAGGCCAGCTGACGGATTCGCCTTTCTGTTGCCCGTTGCCGGGTGATGTCCTGTACCGTTCCCAGTATTACATGATTGGCGTATGGGGCTATGCCCAGCTCCTGGTGCACGATTATCACGGGGCGGCCACCGACAGCAAGCCGGTAATCAATCGGTCTCAGCGGCGCGCCATCTGCAGTGGCGGTAATGGTGTTTCGCAGATACTCCCTGTCCTTGGGATGTGCCCAGTTGAGGTAGTCATCCAGCGACAAGTTGTGTATGTCCGGATCCACACCCAGCATTGCAGCCAGATTTTCAGAAAGAGTCAGCTGATCTTTGGTCGAGTCCCAGCGCCAGTATCCCAGGCCGGCTATACGTTGTGCGCTGATGAGTCTTTCCTGGTTCTCCTGCAAGGCTTTGGCATTCCGGCTGGCGCGCAGTTGAAAGCGGATGCGCTGCAGCAGGATAGGATAGTTTACCGGTTTCAGGACGAATCCTGATGCGCCGGATTCGAAGGCAAGGTCCACTGAATCGGTATCTTCCAGGCCGGTAACCATCAATATGGGCGTATCCTGCAAACCAGGCAGCCGTAGCAAGCGGCGGCAGGCTTCAAAACCATCCATGCTTTCCATCATTGCGTCCAACAACAACAGGTCTGGCTTACGCCTGGCTGACAGGGTAATGGCATCCGCACCATTGTCGGCTTCAATAACCTGATATCCGGCGGAAACCAGCACCTCTTTCGTTGCCATGCGAAAGCCATGGTCATCGTCCACAAGCAAGATCAGCTCTTTGGCTGCGGATTCTTCAGTTGCAGATTCTGTGGTTAACGGTGGGGCGGTTTCAGTGACAACCAGGGTTTTTGTGTCCGCCTTGAGCTCAAGCTTCAATGCGTCCATAGCATGAGTCAGGGCCGCTTCTATTGCGCCAATGAGCCTTGCTGCTTGTTGTAGCTCTTTCCTGCCTGCTGTTTCTTCCAGCTCTTTGCAGTGATTGGAAAGCTCCATGGCTCCGAGGTTGGCGCTAGCGGATTTCATGCTATGGGCAAGAAATTGCAGTTGTTCTGCATCCTGTTTTTCCAGGGCTTTGCGCATTTTTTCCATAGCCTCTGGCGCCTGATGCAGAAAATGATCAACTACCTTCATCAGTATATTACGGCCTGTTGTATGGCTAAGGCTCCGTAACTGCTGCAATACTTCCGGATTGAGCAGGTTGCCTGATTGTGCCGGGCCGTTTGCAGCAGGGTCGGCTGATGACGAGGGTTGGGGTTCAAGAAGCCACTGGTGCAACAAAGCTGCGAGCTGCTGCTGCTTGAAAGGTTTGCTTTGGTAGCTGTTCATGCCGGCTGCCAGGCAGCGCTCCTTGACTCCTTTTTGTACATCGGCAGTAAGCGCAATAATGGGTACGGGTTTACGGTTTTGCGCTTGTTCCAGCTGACGAATTTTACCTGTGGCGTCAAAACCATCCATTTTTGGCATGTGGCAATCCATTAATACCAAGTCATATTTTGTCTTGGTAAAGGCCTGCACTGCTTCTTCCCCGTTTTCGGCAAGATCAACCTTGCAGCCCAGGGCAATCAACATGCTGGTAGCCACCTCCTGGTTGACCTTGTTGTCCTCGGCCAGCAATATCCTGCCCTGTATTTTTGGCAACTTGGTTGTAGTGGTGGAATGCAGCACTGTTTTCTTGTCCATTACCTCGCACAGGCATTCCAGCAATTGCTGCTGGCGCACCGGCTTTTGCAGGTAACAGGCAATGCCTGAGTCTCTCATGGTGATAGAGTCGAGGTCCACATCTGCAGAGCTGAGCGCCACCATGCACGGGGCAGGTATGGTTTCGTCCTGCTGAATGTGGTGGGCCAGCTCCAGCCCATCCATTCCCGGCACATGCCAATCCAGCAGCACAAGCTGATAGGGATCATTTGCAGATGCTGCCTGCTGCAGCTGCTCCAGTGCCTCTGCACCGGAAGCTGCGCTGCCGCTGCGCATGTCCCATGCGATTACTTGATTGTGCAGAATCTCCCGGTTTACCGGATGGTCATCCACGACCAGAACTCGTGTGCCCCGCAGGGTATCCGTCTGAACAGATCGTGGCTCTTTCGCTTCAGCGTTGGCCAGAGAAATGGTAAAACGGAAATGTGCGCCTTCTCCGGGAGAGCTTTCAAGCTTCAGTTTTCCGCCCATGAGAGTGACCAGGCGCTTGGCGATGGCCAAACCGAGTCCGGTGCCTCCATGGCGCCTGGTGGTGGAGCCATCAGCCTGGCTGAATGCCTCAAAAATTCGTTCCTGTTGCTCTGCAGCGATGCCGGGACCGGTATCAGATACCTCAAACGATATTTGCTGTTTGCCATTTTTCAGCATGGTTGCTCTTACCCAGAGTTTTACCTCTCCGCGTTCGGTAAACTTGATGGCATTGCCCAGCAGGTTAATCAGTACCTGACGCAGCCTTACGGCATCTCCACTGACTCTGGCGGGCAGACTCGGCGGTAAATTGGGCACCAGTTCCAGACCCTTGCGGTGAGCCTGCCCGGCCATCATTTCCAGGGTATCCTCCAGCATGTTGCGCAAATCGAAGTCATCATCGTTGAGCTGGAGCTTGTCTGCTTCTATCTTGGAGAAATCGAGAATGTCATTGATAACCCCCATCAGGCTCTCTGCCGATCTGTGCGCAATATCCGCAAGGCGGCGCGTGTGCACGTCCAGGCCGCTGTCCAGCAGCAGCTCTGTCATGCCCATGACTCCGTTCATCGGGGTGCGGATTTCATGGCTCATGGTGGCAAGAAACTCACTTTTCGCCCGGCTCGCAGCTTCTGCAACTTCTCTGGCGTTCTCCGCAGCTTCCTTGGCTTGCTGCAGATCCCGGGTTCGTTCGTCCACTTTCTGTTGCAGCTCTTCCTGGTAGGAGGCCAGTTTGTTTTCCCGCTCTTCCAGTTGCTCCAGCATGTAGTTGAAGTTATTGATGATGGTGCCTATTTCATCATTGTCTCCGGGCTTCAGGCGCAGCCGGAAATCCTGATTGCCGGAAACCTGCTGCATACCTTCCACCAGTTTCCGGATGGGTGTGGAAATACGTTGGTGAAGCCGGCTGGCGAGAAGATATACGCCACCCATGATGAGCAGCCAGAGAATGGAGATGATGAGGAGATATTCCTTTATGCGCTGGTACAGCAAGCTCAGGTCAAACTGGATGTGAATGTACCCGAGATGGTCACCTTTGAGAAAGATGGGCTTGAAAGTGTCGACGTGATCGAACTCGATGCGATTCTGTGCGACGGTGGTTTTCTCCCGGAGCAGATGGGACAGCCACGCCTGGCTTTCCCGGTCAATGGCAAGTGTAGCGGGTTTATTTCGATGATAATGTGCAAATACGGATCCATCCGGAAGATACAGGGTGGCTGTTTCTACGGAAACTTCCGATTGCAGGGACTCAAGCAGCTGTTCCGCAATCCTGTTGTCGTTGAAGCTAAGGGCAGCAGATGAGTTGGTGGCGATAAAGTCCGCCAACACCTCGGATTTCTCCACCAGGTTTTGCCGATAATTGATGAATTCCAGAGCCAGGAAGGCGGTTGATGCAACCAGCAGGGCAATGCCGCAGGTCAGAAGAATCATGCGCCTAAGCTTGTGGGCAATGATCAGGTTCTTGGCGTTCATGGCATATCCTTGAAATTGTGTACATGGATAACGGTTGCCAGCTCCAGCAACGGAGCACTGATTTTCAGCCCTGCTGCGTGGGCGGCATCCAGGTTTATCTCGAAGCCGATATGATTTTGCCCAAGTACCAACCCGATTATGCCGCCATTCTCTGCGAAGTTCCTGGCATCACTGACAGTAAGAATGGGTTGATTTTTGAAAGCATGCAGAATCGATTTCATGAATGCTGCCTTTGAGTCACTGATGAACAGCAGCTGGCAACTGCTTTCAACACTGGTGGAATAGCTGTAGTGGCGAATGGCAATGGCTACGTCATTGACCTTGCGTTCCTCTAGCACATTGAGGTTGCTGCCAAAATCATCCCGGCCAAGAACGCAGATATTGAAGCTTTCCGGCGTGGCGCTTTCTGTGACAGGCGGCCATTCGACAAAACGGGTTAGCTTGTATAGCAATGCCACCTTGATCTTGTATTCTGACAGCAATGGTTCTGTGGCATTGGCGTGCAGATGAGCGGCAAACAATACCAGCAAGAGATAGCCAAACCATTTTTCGCGGGTTGGCCTGATCGAGAAGATTTCAATCAGAAATCCCAACGGATTCTACCGTAGATTGAACGCTCAACTTCAGTGACCGAGAACAAGCTCTCTCCCACGAACTCCCGGTGGTGACTGTCCAACAGGTTGTGTGCAACCAGGGAGAGTTCCAGATTCCTTACCGGATGCCAGGAAACCATGGCATTCAGGCTGATGTAGCTGGGTACGGGCATCTTTATGGAATGACTGGTCTGCTCCAAGTCATGCACGTAATAGACCCAGAAGTCTACGGCCACCTGGTTGCCCAAGTCCATCATGGAGCGTATGGAAAGCTGGTGCTTTGGGCTTGAGGTTTCGCTGATGTTGGTTTCGTCATTTGAAAAGCCGGCATCGCCAGTCAAAGAACTGGAAACGTCGATAAAGCTGTAGTTTGACTGGAAACGCCACCATTCCAGCGCTCTCCAGTCTATGGCCATCTCCAGGCCATAGCTATGGGCGCTGATGGTATTGTTGAATATCACACTGGATAGCGGGTCTTGTGTATGGATTTTTTCAAAAGCCTGCAAGTTGTCATATTTGTTATAGAAAACTGCAAGATCCAGGGAGAAATTCTCTTTCGGTTGTACCCGATATCCGATTTCATATGCCAAGAGTTCTTCGGACTGGAAGTCCTTCGTACCTATGCTGTAGGCAATTTTCGGTGCATATGCCGGTGGCAGGGGGGCGATCATTGCCACAATACGTGATTCGCGCTCAAGGCGGGAGGGGGTTCTCAGCGCTTTGGATATCGCCCCCCACAGGGTGCTGCGCTGGTCGGGCATCCAGGCGATGCGGACACTGGGTTGAATTTCGAGGCCCGTGAAATCATTGTGCTCAAATTTTGACCCCAGGGTCAGAAGCAGGGTATCCGGTGACAGTGCTATCTCGTCCTGTATGAAAGCACTGTACAGATCCAGTCCGCGGCTGTCCGGCAGAAAACTAACCGCAAAGGTATTCTCAATGTTGTCCCGAATGTGCCGGTATCCCAGCCCCCAAACGATCTCATGTCCTGTGATTCCACGATACTGGTGCTGGAAATCAATATCCACAGTATCATGTGCTTGGGTCAGAATTCCTTCTGAACGGTAGGTATGATCGACATAGAGCTGCAAGGTAGCGCTGCTGGATTCAGAAAACCGGTGGCTCCGCCTGCCCAAAAGATTCCAGCCCGATGATTCAATACGATCCTGTACGTTGGCAGCCAGATAAAATGGCGCATAGCCCGCATTGGCCGGGTCTTCAGGATCTTTCCATAAATTGAGCGTCTGGTTTTCATCCGCCTTGTAAATGTCCCCTTGCAGGGTCCAGCTGTCGGCTTCAGCAGACTGAACATCGACACGGAAACCGCCACGCAGGCTTTGCCAGCGATCTCCGTTGCCTTTTCCCTGGGTATAGGAGCTGTCCCTGTCGTTGTATTTCAGGTAGGCGCGTGCGGCAACACCATGTTTGGTTTTGATACCATAGCGCATACTGCCAAAGGCTTTTTCCTCGTTTCCAGCACCAACTGTCAGCAGGCCGCCCTGTGTTTGCTCCGCCTGTTTGGTAATGATGTTGATCACGCCGTTAACCGCATTGGCGCCCCATGCGGTAGCGCCTGGCCCGCGGATGACCTCTATGCGTTCGATATCTCCCAGCAAGGTGTCCTGGGCATCCCAGTAAACCCCTGAAAATGCGGGATTGTATACGGTTCTCCCATCAATCATCACCAACAGCTTGTTGGCAAACTGGTTAGCGAAACCCCGACTGCTGATTGCCCATTTGTTGGCATCGATGCGCCCGACCTGGATTCCGGGCGCCATACGCAACGCTTCAGGGATGCTTGTTACGCCAGAGCGCAGAATGTCATCCTGGGTGATGACAAATATTGCAGCAGCAGCCTCATTGAGTGGCTGTTTTTTCTTGGAAACCAGGGTTACTTCCATTGAAAGCAAATCTTCCAGGGGCATATCCATATACTCTTCAGTCAAGCCATGGGCCTGGGCTGAAGATGCCAGCAATAGAAAAGGCACCGCCAGGCCCGCAAGGGGGCGGCGATAGTCTTTGTGGAGAGTTTTTACCATGTCTGTTCCCATTTGCATCATCCAATCATGCTCAATTTATGGTATCGGCCAGAACGGGAACTAACTTGAATCAAACCTGTTTATGCAGGTATGGGCCTGGTTTGGCTGTCCCTGCACCAGATTACTTGCCATAACGCGTCAAAATACTGCACTTTTCCCGTATTTTTTGTATACGATGCATATTCCGTGCCACAACCTGCCATCGGTTGAATCGATAAAAATTGGCATCGATGTTGCTTTTGTATTTGGCAAAGACCGTTAATCGTGCCGGAGTAAGGAATGCAGAACCCGTTTTTTAGCCTGAGCTTGCCTTTGATGTCTGATGCCGAATTGCGTCAATCCACCGGGATGCCAGGTGGCTCTACTCCCTTGCCCAATCAGGGAAAAGCCGGTGAAACTGGTCGGAATTCCGGTTTTTCAGGGCGTCTGCAGCAGGCAATTTCTGCAGCTACTGAAGAGCCACCAGCCAGGCCGGGTGGAGATTCCGGGCTGCCGGCAAACGGCAATCTATTGCCGGAGCTGCCGGTGGAGGTGGCCACTCCCCAGTTGGGGGAGGTCGAAGACAGTCCGGTATTTCGGGAAGAGGACGAACCAGCGCTGACGGGTGGGGATGTGCTGCTTGCACAGGACGCAGATGCCCCACCTGCCGCGTTGATGCCTGGCTTGTTAATGCAGTTTTCCTCTGGCGAGCAGTCCAGCTTTCCGGTGCAGGAGTTGCCGGTACCTTTCAGTGGCAGTTCTCCGGGCCGGGAGCAATTGCCAAGACCCGTAGTGACCACTGCTGCTGCCGAAGATAATATCCCTGCCCGGCAATCATTTCCCGTTACAAACAACAGTAATTCCTTCACTTCGGAACTGCGGCTTCAGAATACTTTGCATCTTCCGGCAACGGATGCTTCCCGGCCTGTGGCGATCAAGGCCGACGGTGCGGCAGGATTATCCCTTCCGGTATTGCCTGCTACAAATCGAAATGGCATTGCTCCGACACTGGCGCCCGGGGCTGTTCCTGAACTGCCGAAAACCGCCGCTCCTTTGCCTGTGGCGATCAAGGCAGATGGCTTGGTGGAATCGCCCCTTCCTGTATCGCCAACCATACAGCGAAATGATGTCGCTTCGGCGTCGGCAGACCAGCGTGTTGCTGATTCCCTGAAAACCGTTACCCCTCAACCCACGACAACCAGAATGGAAGGAATGACAAAAGAGGTTTCCGGTGCAGGATCTCCTGCGGTGCCGGCAGAGAATTCCGGCACTGTTGCAGCTTCAGCATCCGTGCGCCAGAATCCTTTTGCAATGGAAAACATTCTTCGCGCACAAGCAGCAACAACCAAGCCAGCTGGTATGTCTGCAGCCGCATTGGCCGGCGTAGCGGCAGAAAACCACGATATAGTGGCTTCAGAACAGCCGCGCCAACCACTTGCAGGCCTGCAAAACCTTAAAAACCAACAGCCTTTGGCGCCGAAAACAGAAAGGCAGGCTGGCATCGCCAGGGAAAGGATGATTTCCCCCGCAGCTTTTCAGAATCTGATGGAGGCACATCGGCAGCCGCTCCAGGCCATGCCTGCTGGCGGAGCGTCTTTTTCGATTGAGCAGATGGCCGCCGCCCGTTCGGAAACCTATACCCCCCCGCCTCCCGTACAGGCGTCTTTGAATCTTGCAGGCAACTCCTCAGCGCCAATTCCGGTGAGCACTGCAGCATCATTCCCAGCCGCTGTGCCGCAGAACATTTCTGTGCCTGTAGGCCATGCCGCCTGGGAACAGAGTATGGCAAGGCAAGTGTTGCAGGCGGGACAAAACCAGTTACAAACGCTGGAAATCCGCCTTAATCCGGCAAATCTGGGGGCATTGAATGTGCATATTTCCCTGGAAGCTGATACTGCCAGCATTGTATTTTCCAGCCACCATGCAGTGGTTCGTGAGGCTGTTGAAGGGGCAATTCCCCGCTTGCGGGAAATGTTCAACAGCAGTGGCATCAGTCTTGGGGATGTCAATGTCGCAAACCAAAGTGCGGCAGAACAGCAGGGGCGACAACCATCCCGGCAGTACCATGCCGGGCAAGTCACAGGCACAGGCGCTGCCAGGCAGTCGGAGCCAGCTTCGGATGGTATCCGGGAAACGCCCAGCAAATCTTCAGAACAACTGCTGGACTACTATATCTGAGGAAAACCTGCCCCAAGAGGGCGGCCTGCCAGGACATGCGGATGTTCCGGTAACAGAAAGCTCGCCTTCAGCCCCCCTGTCCTGCATTATCAATTGGTGAGGGGTGAAGATGAATTGCGCTTGCGCAAGAGAAGCTGCTCCGGGGCATTTGCTGCGATCTTCGCCTTGTTCTCACTGCCCTCATGCGCGCATTTGCTCAAACGGAATTCACAGAGCTGTCCTTCATTCCCGGCAGAAAACAGGCGCGGCCTTTGCGAGGCTGTCAAAGAACCGGCATCATCCCTGTCGTGCATTCGTCATTCTATAGAAATAACATTAAATACATAACACAATATATTGTAATATAAGTATAATAAAATTAACATTTGGCTTGGCACGAGTCCTGCATCCCTGTTAGAAAAAGTCACTCACAGGAATGCAGAACAATGGCAAAGAAAGATGATCTGGATCTGGATGTAGAAGGCAAGGGAAAGAAGAAACCTTCGAAGCTGAAGCTCATCATCATTATATTGGTGTCAGTTTTGCTGCTTGCCGGTATTGGCGGGGGCGCGGCCTGGTACTTCCTCGAGATGCAGAATCCCTTTGTTGCCCAAGTCGATGCCGATGTTGAACAGGCAGCCCCGGAAGGAGAGGAGAAACCGGCTAAAAAGAAGAAAAAGAAGAGCAATGAACCCCCCTTGTTTGTTGGCCTGGATCCAGCTTTTGTGGTGAGCTTCAAGGATCAGAGCCAGGCGCGCTTCATGCAGGTCAGCATGGAACTCATGTCCCGTGATCCGGAAGTCATCGAGATCGTGGACAAGTACAAGCCCATGCTGCGCAACAACCTGCTACTGCTGCTCAGTTCGCAGAAATATGAAGATGTGGTCACCCGGGAAGGCAAGGAAAGGCTGCTGGGCCAGGCTCTGGAGGAAGTGAACAGCACACTGCACAATGAAGCCGGAATTGATGGCATTGAGGCCGTCTATTTCACCGCTTTCGTAGCCCAGTAACCGCCATCATGCCTGAAAAAAATGTACTGTCCCAGGAAGAGATCGATGCCCTGCTCGTTGGTGTGGAAAGTGGCAAGGTAGAAGCAGGTACCGGCCTGTCAGCGGCAGATGGTGAACTCTATTCATTCGATTTTACCGATCAGGAACACCTGTCGCGCAACCAGCTTCCGGTACTGGAAACCATATCCCAGCGCTTCGTGCGGCATTTCAACATCAGCCTCTACCGGATGCTCAAGCACTCCGCGAATTTAACACTGGGTGATTCCAGGCTGGTGAAATACGCCGAGTACATGGATAGCCTGGAGACTCCATCCAGTATCAATCTTATTCACATTCATCCTCTTGTCGGAGCGGGACTTGTGGTCATCGACCCCAAGCTGGCGTTTATTGCCGTGGACAATTATTTTGGTGGTGGCGGGCGCTTTCAAACCAGCCGTACAAGCACAGAGTTTACCCCCACAGAGCAGCGTGTGATCCAGTTGCTGGTCAATCTGGCATTGGAGGATCTCGGGAAAGCCTGGGAGCCGGTTGCCGCCTTGGAATTTATATACAGCAAGTCCGAGACCAACCCCC
>JALWMK010000004.1 GCA_027083925.1 Sedimenticola sp.
GCGGTTGTGGAACAGGAATACAGCGAAGAGCGTGAAAAGGTATTGGAAAACCTGGAGGAAGGCGTGGTGGTCAAAGGTATCGTCAAGAACCTTACCGACTATGGCGCATTCGTGGATCTGGGCGGTGTGGACGGACTGCTGCACATCACCGATATGGCATGGAAGCGGGTCAAGCATCCTTCAGAAGTAGTTGAAATTGGTGATGAAATTGATGTTCGCGTACTCAAGTTTGACAAGGAGAAAATGCGTGTCTCCCTGGGGCTGAAGCAGCTTGGCGAAGATCCCTGGGACAACATCATGCGCCGCTATCCCGTGGGCACCCGTTTATTTGGCAAGGTTACCAATCTGGCCGATTACGGCGCGTTCGTGGAAATCGAGGAAGGCGTCGAAGGCCTGGTGCACGTTTCCGAAATGGATTGGACCAACAAGAACATTCATCCCAGCAAGGTCGTGCAGCTGGGTGACGAAATGGAAGTCATGGTGCTGGACATCGATGAAGAGCGCCGCCGTATTTCCCTGGGCATGAAGCAGTGCAAAGCCAACCCCTGGGATGACTTTGCGGATAACCATAACAAGGGCGATCATGTCACCGGCAAGATCAAGTCCATTACCGATTTCGGCATCTTTATCGGTCTGGATGGCGGCATCGATGGTTTGGTGCACTTGTCTGATATTACCTGGGATGAACCGGGTGAAGATCTGATCCGCGACTACAAGAAAGGCCAGGAACTGGAAACCGTGGTGTTGTCTGTGGATCCTGAGCGTGAGCGTATCTCTCTTGGCATCAAACAGCTGGATCAGGATCCATTTTCCACCTATCTGGCGACCCATGATAAGGGCAGCATCGTAACCGGCACTATCAAGGAAGTGGACGTCAAAGGCGCCACCGTAGAGCTGGCCGAGGGCGTGGATGGCTACATTCGTGCTTCAGAGATCTCCCGTGATCGAGTGGAAGATGCCCGCTCTGTCCTTAAGGAAGGTGAAAAGGTGGAAGCCAAATTCACCGGCGTTGATCGCAAGAACCGTGCCTTGATGCTGTCTATCAAAGGCAAGGACTTTGACGAGGAAAAAGCAACTATCGAGAGCTACAAGACAGGTGGCGCTTCCGCTGGATCCGCTTCTTTGGGTGATCTGTTAAAAAACCAGTTGTCCGCCAGCAAGGAAAGCAGCGAGTAAATCTACACAAACAGGGTGGGTGGCTTCGGCCGCCTGCCAGCAATGAGGTAACTGATGACAAAATCTGAACTGATTGAGGCTATTGCACGCCAGCAAACCCATCTTGCTCATCGGGATGTGGAACTGGCCGTGAAATGCATACTGGAGCAGATGAGTCAGTCTCTGGCTGGTGGAGAGCGCATTGAAGTACGGGGCTTTGGCAGTTTTTCACTGCACTATCGCCCGCCACGCATGGGGCGTAATCCAAAGACCGGAGAGCCGGTGGCATTGGCGGGAAAGTATGTTCCACATTTCAAGCCGGGGCGTGAGCTGCGGGAAAGAGTGGATCAGCGCTATCAGGAATCGCTGAAAAACGTTTGAGTAGAGCATGAAAAAGCCGGCGGAACGCCGGCTTTTTTTGTTATCGCTTGCAGCTGCTCATACCCAGCAGTGGATAGAAGGGGCACCAGCCAATCAGTCCTGTGAACAAGGGGATGGCACCCAGTGCGCCCCACCAGTTTTGTGCATATATACCCCAGCCTATAACCGCAAGGCCGACGACAATACGCAGGATTTTATCGATACCACCAACATTTGCTTTCATGTTCTTTCTCCTCAATGTCCGGATGTGTCCGGAAAAATACCAATCGTTGGACTAAAG
>JALWMK010000005.1 GCA_027083925.1 Sedimenticola sp.
AACCCTGTGCTTTGAGGTAACCGGTCATTCCAGGCTGATCATCGGATCATGGATCAGCCCTGCGGTGCCCATGGGAGGAAAGCTCTGGCGGAGGAGGAACTATTACCCCCTGTGCTGTGTCTCACGGAGGCGCCGACCCAGTCGATGCATCCTTTCCAAACCATCAGGAGAAAGTAATGAAAAATCGCAGGGACTTTATCAAAACTTCATTTGCAACCGCGGCGGGAGCCATGGCCGCAGGTGCGCCTGCTGCATTTGCAGGCAGCATGCCTCTTCAAAAAGGACTGATATACACCAGGGAAACCCCCGGCAAATGGGCGAAGAAAGTGGGTAGCCATCTCCCGACTGTCAGTGTGGAAGGCAACAAGGTTACCATCGCTACGGATCATGGCATGTCTGAAAAGCACTACATCGTCAGGCACACCCTGGTCACTGGCGATGGCGAGGTGCTCGGAGAGAATACATTCCACTATTCAGATGAGGAGGCGACTTCCGTTTTTGAGGTGGAGGGCAAGCATCCGGTGCTGTACGCCACAAGTTTCTGCAACAAGCACGATATGTGGGTTGCCGAGTTTAGCCTGTAGGGCAGCTCTATGTAATGGGCTGGACGCTCTGATCGGGTTGCGGACATGCAACCTGATCAGAGCGCGCCTCCTCAGGGAATTACCGGGTTCCCTTCCGTCCGCAAGAACCTGCCAATGAGTTTTCCGTCCTGACTCAACTCGGCGATGCCGCCATCCTTTACTGTAAATACAAAACGCTCTTCCATTTCCGTATTGGTGGAGGGCGTGCAATCGAAATGGGCGGTTTGTTCACCGGCATTGCTCCAAAAGCAATGCCAGGTGGCGGGCTTGATCTTGCTGCTGGTGAAAACGGCTTTTCCCCCGAAATCCACCGTCAAGCTTGCAATTCCCAAGCTGTTGTCCCCTTCGGCGTTCCATATCCCCGAACTGGGGTGTGGCGAGCAGCCGCCGAGAAACAAAATGCAGAGTACAGGAAACAGGAGTTTTTTCATGCCGGGTTCACATCTATTGGCCTGGAAAAGATAGCAGGGTACCTTGTGGCCGGGCTGATGTCACTGCGCATTTATGTATTTCCTCTGGTGCTGTATCCTTACCGGATTGTATTTTGCGTAACCCTTTGTCATGGATCACCCCTACGAGCCAAAAACCATCGAAGCGGAAGTCCGCAGCCACTGGGAAAACACCCGGGCATTCAAGGCGGTGGAAGACCCCAAGCGGGAGAAGTTTTATTGCCTGTCCATGTTTCCTTATCCCAGCGGCAGGCTGCATATGGGGCATGTGCGCAACTACACCCTGGGTGATGTCATCGCCCGCTACCAGCGTATGCTGGGCAAGAACGTGCTCCAGCCCATGGGTTGGGATGCCTTCGGCCTGCCTGCGGAAAATGCCGCGATCAAGAACAAGACCGCCCCGGCCAAATGGACCCGCCAGAACATCGAGCACATGCGTGAGCAGCTCAAGCAGCTGGGTTTTGGTTACGACTGGGATCGGGAGTTTGCCACCTGCCAGGCGGACTACTACAAATGGGAACAATGGATGTTCACCCGGCTCATGGAAAAAGGTCTGGCCTACCGAAAGACTGCCACGGTGAACTGGGATCCCGTGGATCAGACCGTACTCGCCAATGAACAGGTCATCAACGGCAAGGGCTGGCGCTCCGGTGCGCTGGTGGAAAAGCGCGATATTGAGCAATGGTTCCTCAAGATCACCGACTATGCCCAGGAACTGCTGGATGATCTGGACAAACTGGATCAATGGCCCGAGCAAGTGGTCGCCATGCAGCGCAACTGGATCGGCCGTTCTGAGGGCATACAGATGCATTTTGCCATCCAGGGTTGGGATGAGCGCCTGAGCGTATTTACCACCCGCCCGGATACTCTCATGGGCGTCAGCTATGTAGCGGTGGCCGCCGAACATCCCATAGCGCTACAGATCGCAAAGACCAACCCGGAGCTGCGCGATTTCATCGAGGAATGCAAACAGGGCGGCGTGTCTGAAGCAGAAATCGAAACCATGGAAAAGAAAGGCTTTGCCCTCGGCATCAATGCCCTGCATCCGGTTTCCAGCGAACCGGTGCCCGTCTATGCTGCCAACTTCGTGCTCATGAGCTACGGCACTGGCGCAGTCATGGCGGTACCCGCCCATGATCAGCGCGACTGGGAATTTGCCAATAAATACGGTCTTCCAATAAAGCAGGTGGTTTATCCTGCAGATGGCGGCAATGCGGGCATTGAGAGCGCCGCCTATGTAGATAAAGGGGTGCTGGCCAATTCTGCACCCTTTGACGGGCTGACCTCCGAAGCAGCTTTTGATGCCATCGCCGCCTGGCTGGAAGAACACGAAAAGGGTGGCAGGCAGATCAACTTTCGCCTGCGCGACTGGGGGGTTTCCCGCCAGCGCTACTGGGGCTGCCCGATTCCGGTGATCCGTACCGCCGATGGCCGCACCCGCCCTGCTGATGAGCTGCCGGTCATCCTGCCGGAAGATGTTATCGTGGACGGTTCCGGCTCGCCCCTGAAAAAAATGCCCGGATTCTATGACCTGGGTAACGGCGAGGAGCGGGAAACCGATACTTTCGATACCTTCATGGAATCGAGCTGGTACTACGCCCGCTATTGCTGCCCGGACAACGATGCAGCCATGCTGGACGAGCGCGCCCACTACTGGTTGCCCGTGGATCAGTATATCGGTGGCGTGGAGCATGCCGTGCTCCATTTGCTGTATGCACGCTTCTTCAACAAGCTCATGCGCGATGAAGATCTGGTGAACTGCGACGAGCCCTTCACCCGTCTGCTCACCCAGGGGATGGTGGTTGCCGATACCTATTACCGGGAAAACACCGATGGCTCGAAGGAGTGGTTCAACCCCGCCGATGTGGAGATCGAGCGGGACGAAAAAGGCCGTGTACTGCGCGCCGTGCTCAAGTCCGACGGAAAGCCGGTGATTCATGGCGGCGTGGAGAAAATGTCCAAATCCAAAAACAATGGCGTGGACCCGCAGCCCCTGATCGAACGCTACGGTGCAGATACCGTGCGCCTGTATACCATGTTTACCGCGCCACCGGATCAATCCCTGGAATGGTCGGATGAAGGGGTGGAAGGCTCCTTCCGCTTCCTGCGCCGGGTATGGAATCTGGCTCTGGAACGGGCAGATGATATACGCAATGCCACGGGAAATGATCTGCCCGAAGACCACGCCTTGCGTGCCGTACGCCGGGAGATTTACAGCATTCTGAAAAAAGCCCTGTACGACTACGAACGCCAGCAGTTTAATACCGTGGTATCGGCCTGCATGAGCATGGTCAAGATTATCGGCAAGGTGGAAAACGCTGCATTGCTGCGCGAAGGGCTGGGCATCGTACTACAGTTACTCGCCCCCATCGCGCCACATATCAGCCACAAACTGTGGAAAGAACTTGCCTATGGGGAAGACGTGCTGATCGCCGGAATGCCGGAAATGGACGAAGACGCCCTGCGCCAGGACAGCATCGACTATGTGGTGCAGGTCAACGGCAAAATGCGTGGCAAGGTAAGCGTGCCCGTGGATGCAGACAAGGCCGCAGTGGAGCAGGCAGCCCTGGATAACGAAAATGCCCGGCGTTTTATTGGCGAGGCCACTGTGCGCAAGGTTATCGTGGTGCCGGGCAAGTTGGTCAACATTGTGGCGAAATGATGAGAAATGTATTTTTTAAGGAATCCCTGCTGTCCTCCCGGCATCGGCCGGAATGCAGAAAAACGGCGCTCCTGGATCCCGGCCTCTACCGGGGTGATGGTGTTCGATTTGTATCGGGCGGCACAGTGGGGGTGTTTTTTCTGCTTATGCTCGCCTTTCTCAGCGCCTGCGGCTTCCATCCCCGCGGAGAAGCCGCACGTCCGGCTGCTGCCATCAGCCCGGTTTTCATCACTGGCCTGCCGGATGGCAATCGTTTCGTAAGAGAGCTGCGTCAGCAGTTGGAGCGCAGTGGCGTGAGCCTGGCGCCGGATGCTTCCCAGGCGGCAACCATCCTGTATCTGGGGAAGCTAGATCGCAAGCGCAGCATATTCTCCGTAAACGCCAACAACAAGGCGGTGGAATACGAGGTGCGCCGCAGCCTGCGCTTCCGCGTAGAGCACCCGCCCGGCAACAAGCTGCTGAACGATCAGCTTCTGAGTACCGGCTACATCGTCTATAACCCGGGGGGCGAGCTGCTGGGGCGCACCCGGGAAGAAGAACTGCGCACCCGGGATGCCTACCGCGAGCTGGCCAGACGCCTGGTGACGCGCCTGGGCAAGCTTCCGTAGCGCCCATGCGCCTGCGTCTGGAGCAGCTTGCGTCCCATCTGGGTGGCACTCTTGCCTCCGTGTATGTGGTGAGCGGCGATGAGCCCTTGCAACAGGGGGAGGCCGCTGATGCCGTTCGCCTAGCGGCGCGCCAGGCAGGTTATCTGAGCCGCGAAATCTTCGAGGCCGATGCGCGCTTCGACTGGAACCGTCTCCAGGAAGAGGCCAATGCCCTGTCCCTGTTCGCCGAGCAGAAGATCATCGATCTGCGCCTGCCTTCCGGCAAACCAGGCACCCTCGGCAGCAAGGCGCTGACGGCGTATTGCGAGAATCTTCCTGCAGATACGTTACTGCTGCTCACCGTTCCCAAACTGCCCCTCACCAGCAAATGGATGAAAGCGCTGGATCAGGCCGGGGTGGTGATCCAGGTATGGCCGGTGGACGAGCAGCAACTGCCGCGCTGGGTGCAGCAGCGTATGCGCATGGCCGGGTTGCGGACAGAGCCGGGTGTGGCGGAAATGCTCGCCACACAGACCGAAGGCAACCTTCTGGCCGCACGCCAGGAAATCGAAAAACTGGCATTGCTGTTCGGTAACGAAAGCATCTCCCAGGAACAGGCGGCAACCGCCATCTCCGACAGCTCCCGCTTTGACGTGTATTCCCTGGTGGATGCCGCGCTGGCGGGAAAGGCTCAACGCTGCACCCGTATCATTGCCGGCCTTGCGGGGGAAGGCATTCCCCTGCCGGTCGTGCTGTGGGCGCTGGCGCGGGAGATCCGCGCCCTGAATGCCATGGCCCAGGATATCACTGCTGGCGCTTCTGCACAGCAGGCGCTGGGCCGGGCCAGAGTGTGGAAAAACCGCATTCCCCTGGTGAGCGCCGGGCTGAAGCGCCTCGATGCCCGGCAATGGGCAGGATTGCTGCAACAGTGCCAGCGGGCTGATGCGGCCATCAAAGGCGCCGTCCCTGGCGACCCCTGGCTGCTGCTGGAGCAAATCACCCTGGGAATCGCCGGTATTCCTGCACCAGACAAGAAATTGGTAAACTGCTGACCAATACCGGAAAATTCACCGAGAATAAACCATGACCATTACCGACGTAGCCACATATATGCAGGAAGTAGGCAGCAAGGCTCGCGCCGCCTCTCGCACCCTGGCCGCCTCCAACAGCGGACAGAAGAACCTGGCACTGAACAGCATTGCTGATTTTTTGCATGATGGGCGCAAAACCCTGATGGAAGAAAACCAGAAGGATCTGCAGGCAGGCAGGGAAAAAGGTCTGTCAGAAGCCCTTCTTGACCGCCTGGCGCTTACCCCCGGGCGTATCGATGGGATGGCCGAAGGTCTGCACCAGATTGCTACCCTGCCCGATCCCGTAGGGGAGATCTTCGGCATGGGTTATCGTCCCAGCGGCATTCAGGTGGGGCGCATGCGTGTGCCTCTGGGCGTGGTGGGCATCATCTACGAATCCCGTCCCAACGTGACCGCAGATGCCGCAGCCCTGTGTCTGAAATCCGGCAATGCCACGGTGCTGCGCGGCGGCTCCGAGGCGTTCCATTCCAACCAGGCCATCGCTGCCTGCATCAAGCAGGGGCTGGAGCAGGCGGGTCTGCCGGAGGAAACGGTGCAGGTGATCGAAACCACCGACCGCAAAGCCGTGGCTGCCATGATCACCATGCCGGACTCCATCGACGTCATCATTCCCCGGGGCGGCAAGGGCTTGATCGAGCACATCAGCAAGGATGCAAGAGTGCCCGTCATCAAGCACCTGGACGGCATCTGCCATGTGTATGTGGATGATGAAGCCGATCCGCAAAAAGCCTTCGATGTATGCCTGAACGCCAAGACCCAGCGCTACGGCACCTGCAACACCATGGAAACCCTGTTGGCGCATGACACCATCGCCGCAGACTTCCTGCCACTCATGGCGCAAGCCTATTGGGAAAAGGGCGTAGAGCTGCGCGGTTGCGACAAGGCATGCGCCATTCTCGGCGAGGCTTGCACACCCGCCACGACCGAGGACTGGGACACCGAATACCTGGCCCCTATCCTCTCCATTCGCGTGGTGGATGACATGCGCCAGGCCATGGATCACATCGAGGAACACAGCTCGCGCCACACGGAAAGCATCATCACTGAGAACATTAGCAAGGCGCGGCGCTTCTTGCAGGAAGTAGATTCCAGCTCCGTGATGGTCAATGCCTCCACCCGCTTCGCCGATGGGTTCGAATATGGGTTAGGTGCGGAAATTGGCATCTCCACCGACAAATTCCACGCCCGCGGCCCCGTGGGGCTGGAAGGGCTGACTTCGGTGAAGTTCATCGTGCTGGGCAATGGACATATACGAACCTGAAGCTTTTCAGCGTCATTCCGGCGTACGAGTCCATGGCGTCGTGCGCCGGAATGACGGCGAGATGCCCAAATGGTTTGGCCGGGAACCATGATCGGCATCTTCGGCGGCACCTTCGACCCCATACACAACGGGCATCTGCGCACCGCCCTGGACGTGCTGGAAGCATTGCAGCTGGAAGAGCTGCGCTTCATTCCCCTTGGCCAGGCGGTGCACCGGAACCAGCCGCAAACGCCAACAAGCCGGCGTCTGGCCATGCTACGGGCCGCCATCGAAGGACAGGACGGCTTTGTTCTCGATGAGCGCGAACTGAACCAGCCAAAGCCTTCCTACAGTGTGCATACCCTGCAATCGCTGCGGGAGGAGCTGGGCACAGATGTTCCCCTGTGCCTGCTGCTGGGCAGAGATGCCTTTCTGGGCTTTTCCGGCTGGCACCGACCGGAAACCATCCTGCAACTCGCCCATCTGGTCGTTATGGACAGGCCCGGACATGGCATGCCCACAGAAGGTCCGTTACACGATCTGATGCACAAGCACATGACCTCAAAGATTGCGGACCTGAACAACAAATCCAGTGGCCATGTCCTGTTCCAGCCCGTCACCCGGCTGGACATCTCCTCCAGCGATATCCGGGAGCGGATGACAACTGGCCGAAGTGCGCGTTATCTGGTGCCGGAGAAAGTGCTGGAGATATTGCAGGAGCACACATAGACATGGGCGGCATCATGGCTCATCTCAGCGCCCTGCCATCGAAGTGGGAAACATAGGAATAACCAAGATAACCCTCCCTGACCGACAGTTCCATACTCGCATTCTGGAAAGTCGCGCTCCAAACCGCTTCCGGCACCACGAGCCGCTCTTCCGTATCATGGATCTGGATGAAGACAAACAAGGGAGGATCCTGTTTGTTCAGAAAGGAAGCCAGCCCAACGCCACCCCTTTCTTTTCTGATGATGTCTGTCGCCAGCTGTGACAGCCCGGCGTCTGCCAGCTTCCTGTTGAGCTGAGACACCCCGGTCGCAAACAGCAATGCAAATGAAATCAAGAAAACCTTCAGCATTACGATATTCTTCTTTTCAAAGATCTTTGACAGCATTATCCAGAACACCACTCCTGCTGGCGCGCCAACCAGCAGACAGATGCGCAGCATGTTCAAACCGTTAAGGGTGTTGTCGATGTGGGATGCTTCTGCTGCGATCAACAGCAATGCCGCACTGCCCAGGTTGATCGCCAATACGACCAGAACAGCCATACGCAGTTCCTTCCACGTGAATTGCCCACCATCAAACCAGCTCTCTTTGGCCAGGCAAAATGCAACCAGCAGCAGGGTGAAAAGCACCAATGAAGCAATTGGGATTACTGCATAAACAGTGCTGTTCTCCCGGGTAACCCAAAAAGTAGTTGTCGCCAACAGCGCCAGCAGTATGGCGAATAGGATGTAAGCTTTCTTCTGCAATTTGATCATCGAATGGAGCGT
>JALWMK010000006.1 GCA_027083925.1 Sedimenticola sp.
GTTTCCATGCATAACAATTCCAGGTTACTCCGGCAAAATACCGGAGGATGACAGACTTCAGGGGGTGGTCAAAATTCGACGCTGTTTCCCCCCAATTCCTGGTCAGTTTTGCACGCTGATTAACAATCCTGGACCGCCTGATGCATAATGCTCATCGGCTCCCGCTCAAGGGGGAATCCATGCGCAAGATACTCGGCGAGTTGACGTAAGATGAACACTTGGGGTAAAAACTCAACGATGTGATGCGTTGTGAAATCAGGTGTTCACGTTCGTCCAGAATCGGTGTTCACGTTGAACCAGAATGAGTGTTCAGCTTGGGCCGGAATGTGCACCTTCTGTGGAACAGGAGGCTGTGTATGTCTGATGTTGATAAAGGTCGGTCACTGCTTTCCGCACTGGAAAATTTGCGGGACAAGGTGGACTGAGATGGGGGCTGATGCCGGGCAAGTGCTGATCTACCAGTCCGAGTCGGGACAGACCCGGCTGGAGGTGCGACTGGTGGATGAAACCGTCTGGCTGACCCAGGCACAAATGGCGGAATTGTTTCAGACTTCAGCGAACAACATTAGTCTTCACCTGAAAAACATCTTTGAAGACAAAGAGTTGGAAGAGATGGCAACTGCCGAGGATTTCTCGGTAGTTCGTCTGGAGGGGGGAAGGCGGGTACGCCGCAATAAAGGCTTCGTGATGGACGACGAGCGCCTGAAGAACCCGGATCAGCCCTTCGATTTGCAAAAAAATGATGCCCAACCTTAATCTTAACCTGAAGAATCTTTGTAATGAGGGCGATCTCCTATATGTTGCGCGTCCAGCTAGATTGTTTGGGTACACTGACTATTAATACAGTATTGCGCATAATGTATATTATGTTAAATCATTGAATCTGCGGTCTCGCAAGCGTAATTGGGCGATGACGACCAAAGTAAAAGGTGTAAATGTGTCCTCTGCGTTTTCCACGTTGTCTGATCAATCCCCCGCTGCAATCAACTTGGTGATAATGCCATCCAGTGCCTGATTGAATGCATCAGGCTTCACCTGCGCGATAAAATGCCCCACCCCAGGCACCATGACGGCATGGGAGTTGGGTGGTGCTTCCTTGCCCGTGGGTGCTGCGTTGATGTTGTAGAGAATCGGGGAAAAATACCGCAAATCAGCGGCTGCATGGTGGGCGTTCCAGTTGAACAGTTCGCGCATGGCGCTGACGCCGACTTTCGGCTTGGCGGTTGAGAATTTGCTGACAATCGCTTCCACTGCAGCGGGATCAGCTTCTGCTGTAAACATGGAGCGCAGCATAGCGTCCGTGGTTTTGCGATAGCCGGTTTCAAACGGCTTTATGAATGCTTCGATTTGCTCCTGGCTGGTTGGATATTCGAACGGCGTGTAGAAGGTATCGACGCCCACGATCCCGATGACGCGGTCTCCCAGTTGTTTTGCTGCTTCGACTGCCACCGGACCGCCCATGGAGTGCCCCACAAGAATGATCTTGCGGGCGCCAGTCTGGTCCACGACTGCTGCCACATCCCCACCAAAGGCCTGCATGCTGTAGCGCAGCCGGGTGCTGCCCGACTCACCATGCCCGGCCAGATCCAGCCAGATGACCTTGTGTTTTTTGGAGAAGTAATCGATCTGTGCATTCCAGAAGCTGTGGTTGCAGGTCCAGCAATGAATGAAGACGATTGCAGGTTCGCCCTGCCCTTGCATACTGTACACGATGGGGCTGCCGTCCGTTGATTCGACGGTTGCCTTGGTTGGCAGTGCTGTTGTGGGCGTGGTGGAGGCGCACCCGGTCAGCAGGAATATAACCAGCAAGGTTGCTGAGCTGCGGAAAAAAGCTGTTTTCATGAGGATATAAACTCCGTTATCAATCCGGCATCACTATCGTACACCCTGTTGCTGCGTAGCAAGGTATGCTATTCACCCGTAACCCGCCGGGTTAATATCTGCCATCATCCAACCGTGCCACTGTTTCGTCCATCTTTTTTTTTTCACAAGCAATCATGTCCTTCAGCGTTCGGCCCGGCTGATCGGGATATTGCGCATCAAAGATCTGCAGAGATTCGATCCTGTCCAGTCGGAAATTGCGGAAGGCCTGGCGCAGTTCGCACCAGGCTCCCAGTGTCCAGACCGTGCCCCAGAAGAACAGGCCCAGTGGCCAGATGGTGCGCTGCGAGCTTTCACCATCGGCTCTGGTATAGGCGATGGCAATCTTGTTGCTGTGATCCACAGCACCGCGCAGCTCCCCCATGAAAGCCGCTGTCTGCGCCGGGATTCGCACCAGTGGAGAAAACAGCCGGGTCTGATCCAGCTCTCCTTTCAGGGAATCCGGCAACACGGTTTCAACTTTGCTCAACACAGACCGGGCCGCCATTGCCAGTTCAGGATCGGCCCAGCTGTTGAGGATGCGCGCACCCAGGGTTAATGCCGCAAGTTCATCCCGGGTAAACATCAGGGGCGGCAGGTCATACCCCCGCCGGATGACATACCCTACGCCGGCCTCTCCTTCTATGGGTACGCCTGACGCCATCAGATCCGCCATGTCCCGGTAGACGGTGCGCTCGGAAACCTCGAGGACTTCCGATAACCAATGGGCAGTGGTTATGCGGCGCGAACGGAGAAACTGGACGATCTGGAACAGCCGGTCCGCACGCCGCACAAGCAGTGCCCGCCTTGCTACTTGTCGAAATAAGTAATCAGAGACAAGGTGGCGCCCTGGGGGTCGCAAATCACACAAAACCTTCCGACATCCGGAATATCGCGTGGCGACAGCAGAATTTTGCCGCCCAGCTTCTCTGCTTGCGCCGCGCTGCGTTCCACGTCATCCACCGTGACGTAAGCACCCCATGCAGGCGGCATGTCCCCCGCTTCGGGAGGCATCCCCATGATGCCAGCCATCTCCTTGTCACCGCTCTTGGCGATGGTGTATCCCATGTCGTTGGTTTGCATATCCTCCATCTTCCAGCCAAACAGGCTGGTGTAAAAGGTTTTTGCCGCGTCCACGTCTGTGGTCATCAGTTCGTTCCAGCTGAAGGCGCCATGTTGTTTCATCGGGTCGGTCATTGTCCTGTCTCCTGTTCCATGTTTCATATGAGGATCCCTCAAAGAACCGCCATTCTGGCGGAGGCCGGAATCCACAAAGGCTGTTTTGCCGAAGCGGCGAAAGCAGAAGTTCTCAAGGTTCCCATAAAGGAGCATAGACTATATCTTATGCCTGCTGACAGCATGCTGTCAGGAATGATCGCATTACCAAGATGAACAGTAACAAAGCCTCACTCAGCTGCGGAGTCTCGGTGGCATCCTCCTCCAGGAGCCGTTTTCCCTGGCTCCTTGCATCAGTCAAGAACGTGGCTTACCAGCCCATCTGCCAGCTTGGGTTCGAACCAGGTGGATTTGGGGGGCATGACTTCATCGGCATCCGCGACCGCCATCAGCGCTTCCATGGTGGTGGGATAAAGCGAGAAAGCCACTTGCCAGTCGCCGGAGTTCACCCGCTTTTCCAGCTCGCCCAGGCCGCGGATGCCGCCAACAAAGTCGATGCGGTTGTCGGTGCGGGGGTCTTCGATGCCCAGCAAAGGACGGATGAGATTGTTTTGCAACAGACTGACATCCAGCCGCGCCACGGGATCGTCCTGGGGAATATGCTCAGGCTTGATGGCCAGTTTGTACCACTGGCCGTCCAGATACATGCCGTATTCGCCGCTACGGGACGGCTTTACGGCTTCAGTGGATGGTTCGATTCTGAAAGCCGCACTGATCTGCGCCACGAACTCTTCTGGAGAAAGGCCGTTGAGATCCTTCACCACCCGGTTGTAGTCCAGAATCTGCATCTGGTCGTGGGGGAAGATGACGCTGAGGAAATAGTTGTAGCTCTCTTCACCGGTATGCGCGGGATTGGCTGCCTTGCGCGTGGCTGCAACCCGGGAAGCCGCTGCGGAGCGGTGATGGCCGTCAGCAACATAGAGTGCATCGAGGGCATCGAATTGATTGGTGAGTGTCTCGACTGTCGCCTCATCGGATAGCACCCAAAGCTCGTGGCGTACACCATCCACTGCTGTCACGTCCATGTCGGGAACCCCTCTGGTGGTTTCCGCCAGGATGCTGTCGATGCTTTTTGTAGCCGGGTAGACCAGGAACACGGGGCCGGTCTGGGCATTCAGGGTATCGATATTACGCACCCGGTCGTCTTCCTTTACCGGGCGGGTAAATTCATGCTTCTTGATGCGGTTCTGATCATAGGCGCCCACGGACGCCACGGCCATGAGGCCGGTCTGCACATGATTACCCATGGTGAGGCGATAGACGTAATAGGCGGGCTTGTCTTCCCGGGCCAGCACGCCTTCTTCCACCATACGGTCCAGATTCTCACGGCCCTTGGCATAGACTTCCGGCGCGTAGGGGTCGGTTCCCTCGGGCAAATCCACCTCGGGACGGGAGATATGCAGAAAGCTACGGGGGCGGCCTTCAACCATGGTGCGGGCTTCCGCTCCATTCATCACATCATAAGGGGGGGCTACAACGTCATTGGCGCGGCCAACCACGGGGCGCAGGCCGGTAAAGGCTTTGATCAGGGGCATGAGAGACTACTCGCTGGAAGGAAAAACTGGGCGTAATTGTTTCAAAAACCAGGGAGAAATGCTATTCCCGTTCCTCGATCCAATGCATCTGGATGGCTTCAAGGATTTTCTCACCGGTTTTATCCGGGTCGTCATCGAAATCCGGCAAGGCCACAACCCGGTCACGCAAGTCCACGAAGTTAATCCGGGCGGGATCGGTATCAGGATGTGCTTCATCCAGCTCGATGGCAATATCCAGTACATCAGTCCAGCGCAGGCCCATCAGTGATTCTCCGATACCTGGTTGATGGTGTATTTTGGAATTTCCACCACCAGATCCTTCTCTTTCACTTCCGCCTGGCAGCTCAGGCGCGACTCTGGCTCCAGCCCCCAGGCCTTGTCCAGCAGGTCATCTTCTTCCTCGCTGGCTTCGTTAAGGGATTCGAAACCTTCACGCACAATGACATGGCAGGTGGTGCAGGCGCAGGATTTCTCGCAGGCGTGCTCGATTTCAATGCCGTGTTCCAGGGCGGCATCGCAAATCGTGGTGCCGGGCTTGGCCTCGACAACTGCTCCTTCGGGGCAGATTTCCTCGTGGGGAAGAAAGATGATCTGGGGCATGGTATTCCTGACTACTCGAATTCGTTGATGTTGTGGCCGGCCATGGCTTGCTGGATGCCGCTGTTCATGCGACGCTCCACATAGAACTCACATACCTGTTCTACATGCTTCGCTTGCGCATCGATGGCGTCAGCATCACTGGTGGCGATGACATCCGCCAGTTCCTGCAATGCAGTTTCTATCTGTCTTCGCTCCTGGGCATTCAGCAGTTTCTCGCTGTCACTGGCCAGAGCCGCCTGTAGCGCTTCGACTACACGCATGCCTTCCACCCTGGCTTCGGCCAACCTGCGTTCTTCCAGGTCTTCTTCTGCATGTTCGAAAGACGCCTGCAGCATGTTGGTGATTTCTTCATCATCGAGGCCGTAGGAAGGTTTGACCGTAACGCTGGCCTTTACCCCCTGGCTGAGTTCTTCCGCTTCCACGTCCAGCAGGCCATCTGCATCCACGGCAAAGGTTACGCGGATGCGTGCAGCACCCGCGACCATGGGAGGAATGCCACGCAGTTCGAAACGCGCCAGGGAGCGGCAATGCTCCGCCATTTCCCGCTCACCTTGCACCACGTGCACTACCATCGCGGTCTGGCCGTCCTTGAAGGTGGTGAACTCCTGGGCTCTGGCCACGGGAATGGTGGTGTTGCGGGGGATGACCTTTTCCACCAGGCCACCCATGGTTTCCAGCCCCAGGGACAGGGGGGTGACATCCAGCAGCAGGATTTCATTGTCCGGCTTGTTGCCGGCCAGCACGTCTGCCTGTATGGCTGCACCCAGGGCGACCACCCGGTCGGGGTCGATGTCCACCAGGGGGGGTTGACGAAAAAATTCTCCTACCTTTTCCCGCAGCCGGGGCATGCGGGTGGAGCCGCCGACCATGACTACATCCTGAACTTCTTCCACATCTTCCCCGGCATCACGCAGGGCGCGACGGCAGGCGCTGATGGTGTTGCGGATCAGCGGATCGACCAAGGCATTGAAAGTTTCACGGTTCAGCTGTCCCAGCCAGTGGCCACCACCGGGAATGGCAATATCCAGCTCGGTGCTCTCGGCATAGCTCAGTGTTTCCTTGGCCTTGCGTGCATCCAGCATCAGCTGGCGCAGCACCTTGTGATCAGCATCATCGGCAATACCTGCCTGCTCCATGATCCATTCTGCAACAACCTGGTCAAAATCATCGCCGCCAAGGGCGGAATCGCCGCCGGTGGACAGCACCTCGAACACACCTTTGTTGAGCCGCAAAATGGAGATATCGAAGGTGCCGCCACCAAGGTCAAAAATGGCATGAATACCATCAGCGCCACGATCCAGACCATAGGCGACAGCTGCTGCCGTGGGCTCGTTGAGCAAGCGGAACACATGCAGCCCGGCCAGTCTGGCGGCATCCTTGGTGGCCTGCCGCTGGGCATCGTCAAAGTATGCAGGAACGGTGATTACCACACCGCTGAGTTCGCCGCCCAGGGTATCTTCGGCGCGCCTGGCAAGCACCTTCAATATCTCGGCGGAAACCTCAATGGGGCTGACATCCCCCGCCATGGTATGAATGCGGGGGACCCTGCTGTCGGTCTTCACAAATTCATAGGGCAAGCCTTTGCCCAGAGACTTGATATCGGAGACGGCCCGGCCAATCAAGCGCTTGGCGGAAGCAATGGTATTCAGGGGGTCTCGGGTAGCCTGCTCATGCGCCGTATAGCCCACATCCACGCCGTCTGCGAAGTAGCGCACCACAGAGGGCAACAAGTGGCGTCCCTGCTCGTCGGGCAGGGTTTCCGCCTGAGCGCTGCGTACCGTCGCCACCAGAGAGTTGGTGGTGCCTAGATCAATGCCTGCGGCCAGCTTGTGCTGATGAGGCGCGGTGGCTTGTCCGGGTTCTGCAATCTGCAACAGAGCCATCAGTGCATGTCCTCCAGTTCTGCTTCGAGAGACTCGGCTTCCGACAGCAGTTTGTTGAGAAACTGCATTTTGCGCACGGCCTCCCGCGCCGCCGCAAGATTGGTTGGGATGGGGTCTTCGAACTGCATGGCCATCTGCGCAACCAGTTTCTTGATCATGGTGCTGATGCGGTTCATGAGATCATCGAGCACGGCTTCAGTGTCACCAGCATGGCGCGCCTGCTCCAGCTCTTCACGCAGTTGTAACTGTTCCGTAAGGAAGGCGATGTCGCGGGTGGTTTCCTTTTCCGCCTGCATATCGATGCCGTGCAGGGAAAGCAGGTACTGGGCCCGGGTTACCGGGTTTTTGAGTGTTTCATAGGCTTCGTTGATGCGGGTAGTTTGCTGCAGCGACAAGCGCTGCTCCTGTCCAGTGCCGCTCGCATGGCGGTCAGGGTGCACCAGGCGTTGCAGATCCCGGTAGCGCTCCCCCAGCGCGGCGCCGTCAACGATAAAACTTACGGGCAGGCCGAACAGCTCAAAATGATTTTTGGAAAGATCGAACATGAATGTCCCGGGAAATGGCCAGTTTATACGGTGAAGCTTTCACCGCAGCCACAGGAGGCCTTGGCGTTGGGATTGTTGAACCGGAAACCTTCGTTCAATCCTTCCCGGCCAAAATCCACCTCGGTTCCATCCAGAACCAGCAGGCTTTTTTTGTCTACGATGAGTTTTACCCCGTGATCTTCGAACACCACATCGTTTTCCTCATCCAGCTCGTCCACAAACTCGATGACGTAGGCCATGCCGGAACAGCCGGAGGTTTTTACCGCCAGGCGCACCCCCACGCCCTTGCCACGACTGTCGAGAAAGGATCGCACCCGCTCGGCTGCTGTTTCGGTGAGGGAAATACCCATCCCGATCAATTCTGCTTTGAGGCGAAATCGTCGATGGCCGCCTTGATGGCGTCTTCCGCCAGCACCGAACAGTGTACTTTCACCGG
>JALWMK010000007.1 GCA_027083925.1 Sedimenticola sp.
ATCCGTGCAAATGCGACAATACCGCTTCGGTGATGAAGGCCGGTGTTGGGTGCCTGGGTTCGCCGATGGACAAGGCGATATGATCCAGTGTTGGCCGCGGCTGGCAGCCTTCCTTGAGCTGGCGCAGTTTTTCGAAGGGGTAGGGCTGGAGTTTTTTCAGGTCACTGTTCATACTGCGCAGGGTGGCCCCTGCCGGTTGCGTGGATTGGGTAAAGGATTATACAACAATGAAACCGCCATTTACGCCATCGTTTTGCCTACTGAAAGTGCCGCGAGAAAGCGTATATGAACAATGTTTGCACCATTCACCATGTAAGCCTGCTTGTCTCCAGTGTCGAGAAGTCCCTGGCGTTTTATCAAGGCATACTCGGCCTGGAAACGGCCGAACGGCCGGATCTTGGTTTCCCCGGCGTCTGGCTGGCCATTGGCGATCAACAGCTTCACCTGCTTGCGCTGCCGAATCCCGATCCGCTATCCCGCCCGCAGCACGGTGGCAGAGACCGGCACCTGGCGGTATCCGTCCGGGATCTCGAGCTGCTGGTTTCGTTGCTGGAGGAAGGCGGCATCGCCTATACGCGCAGCAGATCGGGGCGCGCGGCACTGTTTTGCCGGGATCCGGATGGCAATGCCCTGGAGCTCATCCAGTCTGAATAACCTTGAACCTGAATCCGTGGGTTCATGCTTGAAGACAGGAATTCCCGAGTGAAAAAATTATTTCGATGGTTCGCGGCCCTGCTGGGCGCAACCGTGCTGCTTGGTGCTGTGCTGGCTACACAGGTTGTTTTCTTCCGGCCTTTTGTCATCCGGATTTTCCATGGGAAGGTTTTTCTCCAGCGCCTGCTGGAAGATCCTGAATTGCTTACCCAACCGGGTTTTGCTGGGGCAACAGGTGGAAAAGTATATTGCCAGTGAGACTACATGGCGTACAGGTTGAGGGAGCACTGAACAAGTCCGTTTTGCGTTATTCCGGCGCAGGCCGGGATGACGGATTTCTCAATCCGTTGTTCTCCTGGAAGTAGTAGTCGTATTTCTTGTGCAGGTCGTTGGTGAACTTCCAGGCCTCGCTGTAGGACAGGCCGCTGGCTTTGGGCAGGATGACCTTGATGTAGAGTCCACCCACATGTTGCTGCTTCAGACCGGCCAAGGCATTGTCCAGTTGATCGCGTGAAACGGCGCGGAACGCTCCGCTGTTTCCATCCCGCCATTCGATGTGTGGCTTTCCCTGTTTCTTGAAGTAACGTACTTCCACGAGATGCCGCCCCTTGGCGGAGCGGGCAGGGCGCACCAGCTTGTCATAACGCACTTTCAGGGTGTCATACTGGTCTGCCAGCAGCAGGTATTTTTCTTCTACCGTCTGGCGTTCATGGCGGTTTGCCAGCAGTTGCTCTTCCTGATTTTGCAGCTTGCTCTTGAGTACTGCAATTTGCAGGCTCTGGCGGTCAAGTTGTTCCTTCAACTGCTGGTATTGCTGCTGAAAATCCGCCAGTTGCCGCCGGGACAGGGTTTCCTTGTCCTTTGCTGTTGCAGCTGCCTTGGTTGCCGTCTGTAGGTCAAGCACCAGCTGCGCCGTTTGCCGGGTCAGGGCATTGCGTTCTTCCAGCAGGGTTTTCAATTGCCTGTCCCGATCCGTTACCGCCTGGGCGCGCACGGCATTTTGTTCCTGCAGTCGCAGCACCTGTAGTTGCAACTCGTTGATGCGGGCATCGCTGGCTTGCAGTTGCTCCAAGGCCGCACCGAGCTGACTGGCGAGAGTTTCCTTTTCCATGCCGGTGGATCGCGCCAGCTCGATAGCCTGGCGTTCTGCCTCCATGGTGGCGCGAATTTCCCGTACCAGTTCCATGTTGCGCAGCAACACCACCACGATGGAGATGAGGAAGATCATCATGATGACGGTCATGATGTCGGTAAACGAGGGCCAGAAGCTCTCGTTGCCCTGCCTGTCCTGGTGGTTCAGGCGCAGATCAATGAAGCTGCCGTGATTGTTCATTCATCGTCCCGGAGGCGGAAGCCGCGTTTCAGCAGGCTGATGATCGTAGCCATATCCTTGTTGCTTGCGGCCAGCTGTTTCTGGTATTCATCAACAGTGGCCAGTAACCGGATTTCTGCCTTGGTCACGGTTTTTTGTGAAACCTGCATTTGTTTGACCAGGGACTGCAAGGAGCGCACCAGTCCAGTGAACTCATACAAGGTGGTTTCTTGCTCCACGACAAACATGGGAGCCAGATAAGTGGTGGTGACCTGCTCAATGGCGCTGAGCAGGTTGGTTTGGGCATCTGTCAGCTTCAGGTAAAAATAGCCGAAGAACAAATAGCAGACGATGGCGGTTATGGTAGTGGACAATGCGGTGGACATGCCGTGTATAACCAGACCCATGCCACCCACGTCCACGGCGTTTTCCAGCAGGTCGGATGCGCCCAGCAGCGCCAGTGACAGGGATACAATGGTGCCGAACACCCCCGTCAGGATCAGGATGTTGCTGATGTATTTGGGCAGGCTGGCACGAGTGCTCTCGTTCGCCAGCAGGGTTGCCGCCAGTGCGCCCTGGTTGATGGGAGAGCTGGAGTTGAACAGGCGCTCCATCACCAGGTAACGGCGTGCGATGATGCTGTTTTGTGGAACCTGGTGCAGGGGGTTTTCAATGTCCTCCTCCTGGTTGCGGATGAATCTGGCAGTGGCGGCTTCTTCCCGGCTGTAGGAGAGGAAGATAGCGATGATGCGGGTAATTCCAGCCAGAAAGAGTACGACAATGGAGCCGTTGATGATCCAGCCGGTGGCGGTCAACTGGTCTTTGAAATAGACGGTTTGGATTAAATCGAACTTCCAGATGGAGATGCTGGCGGCAGCAGCTGTCAGAATTAGCATGAGTAACAGCGTATTGCGGCTGAAATGGCTGCGAAATGTAATAATCTGCAAGATTCCCGACCTCCGAATGGCTGGCGCTGATGGGCTTTTATACTAACACAGACACTGCAAATGAAAGATTCCGGCGGGATCTGCTGGATCTCTATACATCTGCCTTGCAACAAGTTGAAGGAGAGCTGGCGGTGTCCAGATGGCTGAATGGCAGGGACAGGGGTACTTGCGCCGCTGTCGCCATCGGCAAGGCGGCTCCGGCGATGATGCGCGGCGCCGTGCAGGTGCTGGAAGAACAGTTGCTGCAGGGGCTGGTAATTACCCGCAAAGGTTATGCAGATCTCCGGCTCCTGTATCATCCCACTATCGTGCAGCTTGAATCCGCCCATCCGGTGCCGGATGAAAGCAGTCTCCTCGCTGGCCGGTTCTTGCTGGATTTTATCGAACGCCAGCCACAAGACAGGCCGCTGTTGTTTTTGCTTTCCGGAGGGGCTTCGAGCCTGGTGGAAGTGCTTCCCGCGGAGATTGGCCTGACGGATTTGCAGCGGCTGAACCAGTGGCTGCTCGGGAGTGGCCTGGATATACGGGAAATGAACAACCTGCGCTGTCGGGTTTCCCGCATCAAGGGCGGCGGACTGTTGCGGTATACCCGGGGGCGTTCTGCCAGGGTGTTGCTGATCTCTGATGTGCCTGGTGATGACCCGGCAGTCATCGCTTCCGGTTTGTTGTGTCCACAGAAACAGAAGGAGAATCTCCCCGTTGTGCCCGGGTGGCTTTCTTCCCTGCTGGTGGAGGAGCCAGTGCAGGGATACGCGCCGTTGCCCCATCATCTGGCAGCCACTTCTGCACAGGCGGTGAAGGCTGCCGCCCGCCGGGCGCGGGTGCTCGATTACCCGGTGCATGCAGACTACCCTCCGCTGCGGGGGGATGCTGCAGAGCAGGGCGCCGCCTTTGCCGGTTTTTTGTGCGGAGCTTCTCCGGGGGTGCATATTCTCGGGGGTGAGACCACGGTGGTGTTGCCGCAGCGCCCTGGTGGCGGCGGCAGAAACCAGCATCTGGCCCTTGCTGCTGCAAAAGCACTGGCGGGCCGGGATGATGTATTGCTGTTGTCAGCCGGTACGGATGGCAGCGACGGTTCAAGCGATGATGCCGGAGCACTGGTAGATGGGCAAACCTGGAAACGGGCTGTGGAAGAAGGGCTGGATCCGGAGTTGGCGTTGCAGCAGGCCGATAGCGGCAGCGTACTGGAAGCCACCGGGGATTTGATAAATACGGGTCCTACTGGAACCAACGTTATGGATTTGCTTATCGGGCTGCGCTTGCCATCTTTGTGATTTACCTGAACCCGTGGATTCAGGATTAAACCCTGAAAGTAGATTGTCCGGGAAAATGTGGCACCGCTCTGCCTGGTTCAGCTTTGTAAAGTGGTTCACGAACCGGGAAGTGAACTTTTGCTAGATTTGCTTCTTCTAACCCACAAGCTAATCTACACAGGGTCTCCTGATGATACTGCAATTCCGCTTACCCGCCATCCTGGGGCTTTTGTTGTTTGTGCAAACGGCCGCTGCCGTCGATTACCATATCGGCCCTGATCAGGGTTTAACCAGGATTGCCGATGCACCCTGGGATGATTTGCGCCCCGGAGATCGCGTGTTCATTCATTGGAAAAACACCCCCTACAAGGAAAAGTGGATTATTTCCGGGCTGGGAACCGCCAGTTTGCCCATTGTGGTATCCGGGGTGCCAGGGCCAGCTGGGCAGCTGCCGGTAATCGATGGCAGGGATGCGGTGACTCCCACAAACCTGAGCTATTGGAATGAATCCCGGGGTGTGATCAAGGTAGGAGCCGACCAGAATCCCAATACTGAACCGCCTGCCCATATTGTGATTGAAAATCTGGATATTCGCTCCGGTCGTCCCGCATATAGTTTTACTGATGACAATGGCGCAAGGCAGAATTATGCCAGCAATGCCGCAGCGATCTATGTGGAGGTTGCGCAGAATCTAACGATCAGGAACTGTATCTTGAGAGATTCCGGCAATGGCCTGTTTATAGGGGTCAATGGTGGTAATACACAGGATATTCTCATTGAAGGCAACCGTATTTATGACAATGGTATCGAAGGTTCCATCTATCAACACAACACCTATACTGCGGCTTTGGGAATCGTATATCAATACAATTACCTGGGGCCGTTGCGCGATGGTGCCAAGGGGAATAATCTCAAGGACAGATCCGCCGGACTGATCGTTCGCAATAACTGGATCAAATCGGGGAACCGCCAGCTGGACCTGGTGGATGGAGAAGATTCGGCTGCCGTGGTAAATCACCCTGACTACAATAAAACCTATGTATACGGCAATGTCTTAATCGAGCCGGATGGCGCCGGAAACAGCCAGATCGTGCATTATGGCGGAGACAGCGGAAACCAAAGCATCTACCGCAAAGGTACATTGTATTTCTATCACAACACCGTAGTCTCCACACGCAGCAGTAATGCCACGCTGGTGCGCCTGTCCACCAATGACGAGCATGCCGATATTCGCAACAACATTCTTTATGCATCTTCCGGCGGCCGCTATCTGGCGATGTTGAATGAGGACGGCATTGCCGAATTGCGCAATAACTGGATTTCTTCCGGCTGGGTGGCGGCTCATGGCGCCCTGGGTGGCAGTCTGAATGCAATAGACAACATCAGTGGTGTTGATCCGGGATTCAAGGAAGGGGGATCCCAGGATTTCTCCCTGACCCAAGGATCTGCTGCGATTGACCAGGCAGCACCATTGGCAGCTGACGCGGCGATCTATCCGGTGTTGCGGCAATATGTGAAACACGCCAAATCAGCAGCGCGTTCTCAAACCAGCGTTCAGGATCTCGGTGCATTTGAATATTGTCCCGAGCTGGAATGCCAACCCATTTTTGCTGACGGCTTTGAGTAGCTTTCCCGGGGTACCGCTGCTACCCCGGAAATTTCATGAATTCACGTGATGATAGCGCAGGAGATTGTTTTCACAAGGGATTTTCTGAAAACGTCCCGTATCCATGATTACGGGCAAATGAAGAAAATTCCTTGTGGAAACAAGAAACAAGCGAGGGCGTGTGTAATTCATGAATTTTCCGGGCTACAATCCTTGAATGAAAAAAACAGTTCACGAGCACGCCTTGGCATGCCTGCAGGAAAATGATCTTGAGGCCAAGATGGCCTGTGTGGAAAAGTTGTCCAATGCATGGCGGGCAGGTGAGCGAAACCTGGTTTCCCCTTCTGCTCTTCCCGTCATTGAGCAGGCGGGTCATCCGCAACAGCCGGAGCTGGTTGCGCCACGGCTGGTGCCCCGGCGCAGACTGGGCACCGTGGAAGGGCAGGCAGCCATGCTCCATGCCATTGCCCATATCGAGTTCAATGCAATCAATCTGGCGCTGGATGCCGTGTATCGCTTTCCCGGCATGCCTGAAACCTATTATGGTGATTGGATCAAGGTGGCGTCAGAAGAGGTTTATCATTTTGATTTGGTACGCCAACGGCTGCGTGATCTTGGATATGAATACGGCGATTTTCCTGCCCACAATGGCCTGTGGGGGCTGGCGCAACAGACTGCCCATGACCTGCTGGTGCGCATGGCCATGGTGCCAAGGGTGATGGAAGCCAGGGGACTGGATGTCACGCCGGGCATCATACGCAAGTTTGAAGCCATTGGTGACGACAAAACCGTTGCGGCACTGCAAATCATTCTCAGGGATGAGGTCGGGCATGTGGAGGCGGGTTCGCGCTGGTTCCATTATTTATGTGAACAACGGCAGCTGGACTCTGAAGAAACCTATTTTTCGCTTATCGACGAATACCTGCATGGACATATGAGTTGCCCCCTGTACAAAGAGGCTCGCCTGGCGGCAGGCTTTACGCAGTTTGAGCTGGATCAGCTGGAGAGCCTGTGCGCAAGCTCTTGATCCCCCGGTGGTTCAATAAATGCCCGCTTAACCTGAGGGGAGGGTGAAGCCAAGATTTTTTGATTCCACCGGGAAATCAATATCATACGCTCTGCATCCGCCCTGAATCCACGGATTCAGGTTACCTGCCCTTCACCATTAATCGTGAATCCCGGGCAGGTGTCTCTCCCCGGCGACAGAGGCATCTCCTTTTATTTCAAGTATTTGATGTAGGCATAGTAAAATTGTGTATTCATATGGCGACAGATTTGCGCCAAAGAATCATCCGGTTTGGCTTGCCCACCAGCCCGGTCAAGCTCGGGGCGTTTTTTTCTTGAAGCGCATTCGCAATTAAATCAACAGCTTATATAATCCTGCTCCGCAGCCATGCGGTGTCTGCAAGGTTCGTATACATCTTTGGCCGCTATTTTCGGCAGATGATTGCAACCTCTTGAATATGCAATGTTTTCCTTCCGTAAGTAACGGTCAGCCACGCTGTTTTTATGCATCCGGCATGGGGTTGTTTCTTCTTTACACAATACTGACGGAATCACCCGCTTGTTCGATAACACAATGAATTAAAAGAAAATTACCCGTTTCCCCGTAGCTTTTTTCTTCCTCGTAATTTGCAATACAGCGCCACAAGAAATCATTTGTGCTGGCATAAGTATTGCTGATTGATTATTGCGCCGCATGTGCAATTCCGCCATACGGTTAAAGTAAAGGAAATGGGAGATCATTATCATGTTTACGCGACTTGCAAAAATCTGCTTGCTGGTTGTGGCGGGAGGGATCGCCACCGCCAGCTGGGCCGCCGTACCTGCGCCACCGGTAAACCAGAATATCGGGATTCCGGATGGTGTGTTCAATGACCTGGAAAGGCGTAACTGTTGGTACTGCCATGCCTCGGATCGCTTGACCCCGGATGATCTGGCGGAGATCGGCTGGACCTTCGACCCGCCTGAGATCAAGCCCGGAATCATCACCAACCGGCACCATGGGCGGATCGGACAGGTAATTCAGGATCCAACGGATGCGCCGTTCGGCACACCGGGCGAGGTCTATGAGTGCATCGCTTGCCATGTCATGGAGTTCAATCCGGATCTGGGGTATTTCGAGGTGGGAAAAAACTTCGAGAACTGTCTGAACTGCCATCAGCAGATCCCCGGGCAAGCATCAGTGCACCACCTGACCGCGCCAGCTCAGGCGCTGAATTGTCAGCATTGCCATGGTTCACTGGTTGATAACCCCGGCGATGGCCATTACATTCCCACAAATCGGCCGCCAACTTCGGTTACACCACGCACCAGCATGGGAAAAGGCCCGAATGGCGAGGGCGCTTGTGATTTCTGCCATGCTACGGGTACGGATGTTACTGGGCGCTTGATCCCGGGGAATGACGTAAATCACCATAGCACGGGTATTGGCCAGGATGGTATTTCCGGCCTTGGTTGCAACGTCTGTCATGACCAGATGGGTACGGACTGGGCGATCCGCAAATGCCAGGATTGCCATGGCATCAAGTCCATCCACAATATCCAGGCTGACTCCAATAATGACGGAATAATCACTCTCGGAGGAGAGGATCCGGGCTTTGGCCATATCGGCAACTCGCCTGAGGATTGCAATGGCTGCCATGGTGGCTATCTGGCGGCATCTTTCATGCCTGCACCTTTCTCTGGCCCGGTGACTCCCGAGCTTTCCGGTCTGAGCCAGCAAAGTGTTACCGCAGGCTCCACTGCCGCGATCACGATTACCGGCACATCGTTTATCAATGAAGTGCTGACCTTTATGGGGCCAATGGAGATCAAGTCAAGGGCCAGCTTGACCGCACCAGATGGAGCCGTTACCGAACTGGCGCCAGACACAGTCTCCGTGTCTTCCATGGATGTCACCCTGCCGGCCACCCTCAGCCCGGGTAGCTACTACCTGCGTGTAGTCAAAGGGCGCAGTGAGAGCAACCCCATGCCTCTGGTGATCCTGCCATATGTGGCGATCGAAGGAGTCAGCAGAACCGGCAACAGCCTCACGGTTTCAGGCAGCGGGTTTGGTTCCTATATGAATGCGGTTGGTTCGGGTACTGGCATCACCGTTGCCGGCGCCGCCTGTACGGTTGATTCCTGGACTGACAGTGAAATCGTCGCCAGCTGTGAAGAGACAAGCTGTGGCGGCCTGGCGGTGGAAAGCATTTTCGGCAGCGCCTATGAGGAGGTTTCATGTAACTGATACAGCATAGATAGAAACATCCTGACGGGGAGAGAAACGCGGAAAAATGCGTTTCTCTCCTTTGCAGTGGCAGGTTGTTGAAAAGCGCAGTTTTTCAACACTCTTCCAGAAACATCCGAATAAATGCAGGAGGGGCAATGAATCAACCCGGGATATACATAAGCGCTGCAGCCTTGCTGTTTGCAGGAATCATTATTTCTTCCAGCAGTCAGGCAAGGATGGGCGGGGGAGGAATGAGTATTTTTTCAGGAGTTCCCACAGAAGAAGAATGCCGGGTCTGCCATGAAGATCTGGAGCGCTTTCCCCAACTGGAAACAAACAACCCTGGTCGCCACCATGATTTGATCGGAACACCTGTTCCAGAAATCTATTACTCCCTTGCACCCGACGCCCCCGGAGGTGTTCCCGGTGACCCTTATGGCTGTACAGCCTGTCACACCTTCGTCTGGGATGATGCGCAACTCAACTATGTGATTCAGCCGTTTCGGGATTGTCTGCTTTGCCATCCTGCATCGCTGGTCACCGGCCACCCCAGAAGGGGAAATAATGTTCACCACCAAACGCAGACATTCCTGCAGAGAAACTGCCGCGCCTGTCATGGCCGCGGGATGGGGAGGTAGTAGTAGTTCATGGAGTCGTGAATATGTTGGGCAATTTGAATTTTGTGAGGTGGATGATGAGGTATGTATACAAGCAACTGTGTTTACTGGTTGCTATTGCTGGTTTTATTTTTCCTGTAACGGGGTTTGCACAGACTTCCTCGGTGATCGTGGGGTTTCACCATCAACCGGGAGAGGTGGAGCAGGAACTGATCCAGCGTGCCGGGGGTACGGTAAAACGTATCTATCATCTGATTCCTGCAGTGGCGGCGGTTGTTCCCGATCGGGCGATTGCCGGGCTGCTGGATGATCCGGCGGTAGCCTATGTGGAAGAAGACAAAAGCGTTGTCAGTATAGAGCCCGAGTACACGCATCTGGCGCGTGATTTTTTTGCTGTAGATGATGCTGAATACAGAAACACCTGGGGGGTGTTGCGTATCGGCAGCCAGGAAGCCCATGAGCGGGGCATTACCGGGCGGGAAGTCAAGCTGGCCATCGTGGATACAGGTATCGACTACTACCATGAAGACCTGGATGAAAACTATCGTGGTGGCTATGACTTTGTCTATGACGATAATGATCCTTTCGATGATAGCTGGAACAGCCACGGCACCCATATAGCGGGAATCATTGGCGCAGAAGCAAACGGCACTGGTGTGGTTGGCGTGGCTCCCGAAGTATCCCTGTATGCGCTCAAAGCGCTGGATGGTTCAGGCTTTGGTTCCCTGAACAGCATAATTGCGAGCATTCAATGGGCCGTGGACAACGACATGGACGTGCTCAATATCAGTATTGCCGGAATTGAATCCCAAGTGCTGGAAGCGGCTTGTAACGCCGCCTACGAGGCGGGACTGTTGATTGTTGCTGCAGCCGGGAATACTTTTGGCGGGGAAGCCGCCTTCCCCGGCGCCTATACATCGGTCGTAGCGGTAGCGGGCACTGATGAAGCCGACCAAATCGGTATTTTTTCACCCCTTGCGCCCCAGGTAGAACTGGCAGCGCCTGGGTTGGGCATCTGGTCTTCCGCCCTGCAGGGGGGGTATATCGAAGCCAGTGGCACATCCCAATCTGCCGCCCATGTTTCCGGTGCGGCGGCCCTGGTAATTTCCTCCGGTGCGGCTGATGTGGATAGCGACGGCATCAGCAGAAACCATGAAGTGCGGCAGAAACTGCAAACAACTGCGGTAGATCTCGGAAGTGCCGGACGGGACGAGCAGTATGGGTATGGCCTGGTTGATGTGGCTGCGGCCACCGCTCCCGCCAGCACTCACATCAGACTGGAGAGGAAATCAAGATGGTACGGTAACCTGGAAACGGTGGCTCTTGAAGATGGGCAGTATCAAATCAGCATCGACAATGATTCCCTCAATGCCGTAATCATCCTGGTTCTGGAAAATCACCGTATGCGCAAGGATCTCGTGGAAACAGTATTGTTTTCCAGTCCATGGGGGGATGCCCCGCAACAGGTCAGTATCGAGCTGGATGCCAGTGCCGCTGCACTGGAGGTGATCATGATCCCTCTCGGGCGTGTTGGTGCATTTGCAAATGTTGTTGTTTCTGTACAAGAGTAGCAAGGAGTGAAGATGATCAAACGTGGTGCGGTAGTACTGGCATGTCTCGTACTCATGGTTCTGGCGGGCCGTAGCGGAGCCGGAATCATGCTGGGCGAGGGGACGGGAAGCATCGTAGCGAAAGTCAATGGCCAGCCGGTTTTTGCCAGCCAGATGGAGGCGGAACTTCGGCAGCAGATGCGTAAGCACAAAAAATCATCGGTGGCTTTGGCAGATCGGGTGAGAAAAAAGGTGCTGGAGAAAGTCATAGACCGGGAGCTGCTCTACCAGGCTGCCCGGAAGCTGGATATTCCTGACCTGGAAAAGAAAATTGAGGAAGAGCTGCAGTCCACGAGAGACAGATTCAGTACCGAAGAACGCTTTCAACACTATTTGGAGAGCAATGAATTGACGCAGGAGCAATTGCGCTCGGCTGCCCGGAGAGTGATTTTCATCGATGAATATCTGCAACGCAATCATCTGCTCAAGCCTGTTGTTGCGGAGGAAGAAATTCGAAAATTTTACAGCAAAAAAACTTTCAAGAGAGAAGATGCTTTGCGCCTGAAGCATATCTTGCTAAGCGTGCATGAGAACGCGAACCCGGAAACAAGGAAAGAGATCCGCCATAAGGCCGAGGGGATTCGCCGTGTGATCATCCAGGGAGCGGACTTTTCCGTGCTTGCAAAACAGTTTTCCGACAGCGCGGAAGCCAAGGAAGCGGGTGGTGATCTTGGGTTCATCAAAAAAGGCTATATGCCTGCTGCGTTCGACAAGGTGGCGTTTTCGTTGCAGGAGGGTGAAATAAGCGAGGTGATCGAGACCCGCTTCGGGTTTCATATCGTAAAGCTGGTGGCCAAGAGGTCTGCGGGGATGATTCCATATGAAGAAGTAAGGGATTTTATCGAAAGATACTTGCAAAACCAGCGCAGCCGGCAGTTGATTGCTGCACACATCGAAGAACTAAGGGCGCAGGCAAGCATAGAAATTCTTCCCGTGAGAAAACGATCGTTGGCCAGGAGGGCTTCTGGTGGGGTGAATGCCGTGTCAGATGAGAAGGCGACTAAGTAAGGCTGCTCCTTGCAAGGCAGGGTATGGCTTCTGCTATGCCCGTTTTATCATCTATTTGCAAGGCAGCTGCTGATCTGTCAGCGCGCCAGTCAGAGAGCACGATGCGCTCCGCTGGTTGTCCGTCGAACCTGAATTGATGACTGGCCGGACGATGGGTATGGCCATGAAGCAGCCGTTGTACGCCATGTCTTTTCATGGTGCTCTCAACGGCTTGCTGATTCACATCCATAATATTTGAAGGTTTTGCGGTGGTGGCTTCGCTGCTCATCTGGCGGATTTCCACAGCTTTTCGAATGCGCTCGGGAATGCTCAAGGCCATGATTTGCGCGTAGAATTCCGGGCTGCGAAACAGTTTTCGGGCCTGCTGGTAATCCTTGTCATCGGTACACAGCTGGTCTCCGTGAAGCAGCAACACAGGCTTGCCGGCAATTTCTATGACATGTTCTTCCGGCAGCAAGCTGAGGTTTGCTGCCCGGGAAAACGCTTCCCCCACTAAAAAATCCCGGTTGCCATGCTGGAAAAACAGGCGGGTGTGCCGACTTGCCTGTTGCAGCATATCCCTTACATGGGCAGCAAAGGGCGAGGGGTCATCATCGCCGATCCAGGCATCAAACAAGTCGCCCAGGATGTAGACGGCCCCTGCCTGGGGTGCGGTTTGTTCCAGAAAGCAGCTGAATTGCTGCAGAATTTCCGGGGTCTTCGGCGACAGGTGAAGGTCTGAAATAAAGAGGACTTTGGGCATAGGGAATGCAGGTGCAGCCAGAGGCTGCGCCTGCTGGTATTTACTCGCTGATTTCCGCTTTCTCGATAACTACCGGCTCAACCGGCACATCGGAATGGCCCGCCGTGTTACCTGTGGCCACCTTCTCGATTTCATCCACCACTTCAGTACCCTCGACCACCTTGCCAAATACGGCATAACCCCAGCCGTCCTGTCCGGGGTAGTCGAGAAAGCTGTTGTCCTTGGTGTTGATGAAGAACTGGGCACTGGCGGAGTGTGGATCCATGGTGCGCGCCATGGCCAGGGTGTATTTCTTGTTGCTCAGGCCATTCTTGGCTTCGTTTTCGATAGTCTCCCGAGTGGCTTTTTGCATCATGTCCGGCATGAAGCCACCGCCCTGGATCATGAAGTTGGGGATGATGCGGTGAAAGATCACGCCATCGTAAAAGCCATCGCGCACATACTGTTTGAAATTTTCCGAACTGATGGGAGCATTTTTTTCATCGAGTTCAATGACGATATCGCCATGATTGGTTTTCAGTGTAATCATTTTTTGGTTTCCACGCGCTTTACAGATTTAATCAGAATGGTTTCCACAGGCACATCGCGGTGACCGTTTTTTGTGCTGGTAGGGGTGGCTGCTATGGCATCCACCACATCCATGCCCTTGCTGACCTTGCCGAATACAGCATAACCCCAGCCGTCGAAGCTGGGATAGTCCAGATTGGTATTGTCCTTGTGATTGATGAAAAACTGGGTGGTGGCGGAATGTGGATCGCTGGTACGTGCCATGGCGATGGTGCCGCGCTGGTTTTTCAGGCCGTTTTTGGCTTCGTTCTTGACCGGTGCATGGCCTGATTTTTTCTGCATGTCGATATCCATCCCGCCGCCTTGAATCATAAAATCAGGAATGACGCGGTGAAAAATGGTGTTGTTGTAAAAGCCTTCATCCACATAACGCAGGAAATTCGCCACACTCAAGGGGGCCTTGTCCTGATCCAGGGTCAGCTCGATAGTGCCCTTGCTGGTCTCCATCAGCACCTTGACAGGTTCCGCCAGCGCTGCAGAACTCAGACACAAGACAAACAGCAGGGAGAGTAAAAGTCGATTCATGGTTGTACTCGCAATGGTTTTAAACAAGGATCCTATGATACAACTGTGCGCCCGGCTGCGCATAGGGTAAAATGAGCCGGATGTGCGATTGGCGGATGTATCGTCGTAGAACCACGCAGGAGCAATTGCCGAGGCCGGAATCCAGGCCCGCGCCGGGTTAATGCTTGGCGTATTTACCTCACTATAGGGCACCTCTATTAATTCATGATTGGCATCTACGCACATGAGGACAGCGATAACTTCGTTGAAAATCTTGCAAATAGCCTGCTATTTGCTACGATCTTCGCCTTGTTCTCACTGCCCTCATGCACGAATCTGCTCAAACAGAATTAATAGAGGTGCCCTATATACAGCATCGATACTATGAGCCTCCAGATTTACAACGATCTGCACAACAAAAAAGAAGAGTTTCAGCCTATAGAACCGGGCCGGGTGCGTATGTATGTTTGCGGCATGACCGTTTATGACTACTGCCATCTGGGACACGCACGTATGATCGTGGTTTTCGATGTGGTGTACCGATATCTGCAAGCCAAGGGTTATGACGTCACCTATGTGCGCAACATCACCGACATCGATGACAAGATTATCCAGCGCGCCAATGAGCGCAGCGAATCCTTTACCGAACTGACCCGGCATTTTATCGATGCAATGCACCAAGACCTGGATGCCCTGGGCGTGTTGCCTCCTACCATCGAACCTCGGGCAACCGGGCATATGCCGGAAATTCTGGAGATGATCGAGCGCCTTATCGACAACGGGCATGCCTATGTTACGGACAGCGGTGACGTCTACTATTCCGTCACAAGTTTCAAGGATTATGGTCAGCTGTCCGGAAAATCCATCGAAGACCTCAAAGCCGGTGCCCGGGTGGAATCCAGCGAAGAAAAACGCGATCCCCTGGACTTCGCCTTGTGGAAGGCTGCCAAGCCAGACGAGCCGACCTGGGATTCTCCCTGGGGAAAAGGCCGCCCCGGCTGGCATATCGAATGCTCCGCCATGTCCACCAAGGTGCTTGGTACTACCTTTGACATCCATGGCGGCGGGGCAGATTTGATCTTTCCCCACCATGAAAACGAGATTGCCCAATCCGAAGGCGCCACCTGCCATCATTTCGTGAACTACTGGATGCACAATGGTTTTGTGCGAGTGAATGAAGAGAAAATGTCCAAATCACTGGGTAATTTTTTTACCATCCGCGAGATCATGAGGCAATACCGCCCGGAAGAGATCCGTTATTTCATCCTCACCAGCCACTATCGCAGCCCTCTCAACTATGATGAGGAGCACCTCCTCAATGCGCGCCAGGCGCTGACGCGCTTCTATACCACGTTGCGGGGCCTGCCCCAAGCTGAACCAGGGGGAGCAGAAGAATATGTGCGGGCCTTCAACAAGGCCATGGATGACGATTTCAACACCCCGGAAGCCCTGGCAGCCATGTTTGATTTGGTGCGGGAGATCAACAAGGCCCGCATCGGGGACGCGCAAAAAGCAGCGCACATGGCGGCAGAACTGAAGCGCATGGGCAGCATCCTTGGCATTCTTCAGGATGATCCCGAGCAGTGGCTGCGCGGTGGAAACGCGGAGGGTCTGCAAGATGAGGAAATTGAAACCCTGATCCAGCAGCGCCTGGATGCCAAGGCCGGGAAAAACTGGGCCGAGGCCGATCGTATTCGTGATGAGCTCAAATCCAAACGCATCGTGCTGGAAGACGGGGCAGGCGGAACGACCTGGAGACGGGAATAAACGGCGTGGAAAGAGGCTTCAAAATCTACTACTGCGATTTCATCCATGATTCGTCCATCAGCTCCTCCAAACCGGAATTCCTGGCAGCGGATCGCCTCGTGCCTCTGGCCGAGCATTTGCTGGCGGCAGAGGACAACTATCTGGGGGTGCTCGACAGTGCAGAGGCTATCCTGCAGTTTTATCTGACGGGAAAAGACATGGTTGTCGAATTGCTTTACCCGGAAGGCAAGGGCATGCTGCAAAGCAGAATGTCTCTGGCGGAGGGTATGAAGTTGCTGGGTTCACTCCCCGATGAATTCAGCGAAGAACTGCTGCCGGGAGCCACTTTCATCGGCTGATCCACTGGCTTGCGGCCGGGTAAGCAGTCAGCAAGGATTCGAGAGTGATTTTCCGCTGCGCCAGCATGGTTGCCAGATCAATAACATCAGGTCAACAGACCTGCGCGAAACAATGGAACCCCTTATGACAGCCTTCCTGCTTGACATGGACGGGGTGCTCTATCACGGCAAAAAAGTGCTCCAGGGTGCGTTGGAATTTGTAGAACAGGTTTCGCAACACCAATACCTGTTTGTCACCAATAACCCGACACGCTCACCTGCACAAGTGGCAGATCGACTCTCCCGAATGGGCTTTTCAGATGTGTATGCTGAACAGGTACTGACCTCAGCCGATGCTGCTGCGCTTTGGCTGCGTCAGCAGAAACCCGGGTTTCGCTACTTTGCTATTGGTGCGAAAGCACTTCATGAAACGCTGGCAAAAGCAGGCACTGAAGATCCGCAACAAGCTGATTTCGTGGTCGTTGGTGAAGGCCCCGGTCTCGATTATGAAAAGCTGACGTTAGGCATCAATCTTGTGCTGTCCAGAAAGGCAAGGCTGGTAGCAACCAATCCGGATTCCAGTGTGGATTCATGGTGCAAGGGTGAAGCGCAGGTGTTGCCCGGTGGTGGTGCTTTGGTGGCTCCTTTTGAAGTAGCCACGGGGCAAAAAGCCGTAGTCATCGGCAAGCCACACAGATTTCTGTATGAAATGGCTACGGAGCGCCTGGGTGTATCGCCTGGCGATTGTATTATGGTTGGAGACAGACCGGACACCGACGTTGCCGGTGCCGCAGCGATGGGCATGAAAACAGCGCTGGTGCGCACAGGACGTTTTCTGCCAGGAAGCTCCTGGCCAAAAGGTATCGCGAGGGCAGACTGGGATGTGGAGACGCTGATCGAGTTGCAGGCCGCGTTCAAGGTGGCGGGTATATTCCGCTGACCGGGGTTTGCGAAGCCTGCCATCTTACCTGAATCCGTGGGTTCAGGATCACAATCCACAGTTTGTTTGTCACCTAGGTGACAGCACCAGGATCTCCTGTCTTTTATGCTTTTTCCCAACCCATGTGAAACAACCTGTTTATTGACATAGAGAGATATGGAAAAAGCAAGCAGTTGCATCGCCGTGTTCACGAAATATTCGGATGCCAGAGAAGCGGTTGAAAATCTGCTGGATGCGAATGTTGATCGTAGCCGGATATCGCTGGTGGGAAAAGATGCCCAGGAAGGAAGAGTGGCTGCTGAAGGTATTTCTGCGCTGGATGACGACCTCTACCGGCTTGGTGTACAGGAGGCAAATTTTCATTGTTACAAATGCCTGATTCTGGGTGGATCCTATCTCGTTATTGTCAGCGGTGATTACGAAGAGGTGGAGCAGGCTTGCAGCCACCTCGAAAAGCACGAACAGGCGGAGGTTTCCGTTCACTTTAATGCCCCCTGGCAGGAAATGTGATCTATGAATGACGACGAGTCTGGAATAACTTCTGTGTTGCATAATCCGCATGGCTGGTTTCATCGTGTTTTTGTCAATGAAGTAGTATTCATCTTCTTGTTGATACTGTGTTTCATTGGAGTGGCGTATACAAATTTTGCTTCTGTGCGCAGTTATCACTACTGGTTGTGGATGATTCCAGTGTTTGCTGTTGCAGCAATTACTTCTGAATGGTCACGTTACAAGCGCAATGAAATCGATGGCTATGCTTTTGTCAGGCAACAGATCCTGCATTGGGCGGCTGTGTTTATTGCCATCAAGACAATATTTCTGTTGAATCAGATCGGGCGTTTTGACAATGACGCAACTGCTCTGTCGTTGTTGATGGTTCTGTCTTTGTCTACCTATATGGCTGGGGTCTACATTGGCTGGCGCTTTATTGTTCTTGGACTGTTTTTGAGTCTGGCAACATTACTGGTAGCCTACATGGAGGCTTACATGTGGGTATTGATCCCCGTGGCCGCGGGGATCTTGCTAGCGGGTTTTTCCATTGCCTGGTGGAAATTCCGCCGGTTCCGGCAGCAGCATTGGGAAGGGCGCCCCGAATAATTCGATTTTCATCACACCGGCAGGCCAAAATAACGCAATGGACTTGGCCCGAGCTTCCTTCGCTATCGTGATTTGAGTTGTCCATTGCAAGGCATATACTCGATAAATTGGGCGAAAGGCTGTCAGATCATGCGCATGGGTGATGGCTGTGTTACCCGGGACAACGTCGATGGCGCAAGAGTAGATTTCCGTGTTGCTTTGCTCCAGAATGAACTGCATGGGAAGTTCATCTTCCGGGGAGATTGAATTGCTGTCAATAACCGTATTTTGCCCTGTTTAGATCGTGTCTAAAGCGTTTTGGGATGCTTTTGGCGTCACGGATTCAGGACTGCGCGTTGATGTATATGGGTGATCGATATGGATAAAGAAACTGACGACCTTGTTGAGCCTGGCCATGATTTAACCAAAGAGCACGAAGATCCGTTTATAGAGTTTTTACATTGCATTATACGTTTTGCTGTAAAAGTATTGGCGCTATTAATGGTGCTGGTGATTGTGTGGGGCATAGGTGACGTCATTTATGTGCTGTATCAGCGCATTACTGCTCCTCCGTTTTTGCTCCTGAGCATTAATGATATACTCGCCACATTCGGCGCATTCCTGGCCGTGCTGATCGCCATCGAGATATTTATTAATATTTCGATGTACCTGAAAACAGATGTTATTCCTGTCAGGTTGGTGGTTGCCACCGCTTTGATGGCTATTTCACGTAAAGTAATCATATTTGATTTCGAAAAAATTACGCCACCGTTTATTCTCGGGACGGCAGCAGTCGTATTTGCTCTTGGAATCACCTATTGGCTTATATCAAAAAAGAGCTGACGGGCAATTGCCGCAGCGCGGCATTTCGGGGTGCTGGATAAAATGGGACAACTGTATTCAGAAATATCAGATGAGCTGGCGCACTTCATCCGCAACCAGAAAATATTTTTTGTGGGTACGGCAACGGCTGACAGCAGGATAAATGTATCACCAAAGGGTATGGACTCATTGGAAATCATCGACAGAAACAGGGTGGCCTGGTTGAATCTCACCGGAAGCGCAAATGAAACCTCAGCCCATATACAGGAAAATCCCCGGATGACGATAATGTTTGCCGCTTTTGAGGGAAAGCCAATGATTCTGCGTCTTTATGGCGCGGCAAAGGCAGTGCACAGGAATGACCCGGAATGGGATGAGCTGTTTTCTCTGTTCAGACCAATTCCGGGAGCGAGGCAGATTTTTGACCTCGTTGTCGATCTCGTTCAGACTTCCTGTGGCATGGCGGTACCCTGTTTCGATTATGTTGAAGACAGGAAGGCGTTGCTGAAATGGGCCGAAAAAAAGGGGGAGGAAGGCCTGGTAGAGTATTGGCGGCAGAAGAATCAGGTAAGCCTGGATGGCAGGCCAACGAATATCTTGAAAAAAAATACAAGTGGAGAATCAAGGTCTTGAAAACACTAAAACATCTTTTCGACAGAAATTTGGAGTGGGCAAATACAATCAAGGAGGAGGATCCGGCGTTTTTTGCAGAGCTGTCCAAGCAGCAGGCTCCGGAGTACCTGTGGATTGGTTGCTCAGACAGCCGGGTTCCTGCCAATCAAATTGTTAATTTGCCGCCTGGCGAAGTATTTGTGCATCGCAACATTGCGAATGTCGTTGTTCATACGGATCTGAACTGCCTTTCCGTTATCCAGTTTGCAGTGGATGTTCTCAAGGTCAAACATATCATTGTATGCGGCCATTATGGATGCGGTGGCATCAGGGCGGCGATGGAGGATCAGGAGCACGGGCTTATCGACAACTGGCTGCGGCATATCAAGGATGTCATCCGCTTCAATGCCGGACGGTTTGAAGGGCGTGATCATGAGGAAAAGCTGGATCTGCTCTGTGAGCTGAATGTGCGTGAGCAGGTAACAAATGTCTGCAATACCACTATCGTGCAAAATGCCTGGAAGCGGGGGCGGGAGCTGTCTGTTCATGGATGGATCTATGATATCCAGAATGGAATTCTGAAGGATCTGGATGCCTGTGTTACATGCAGCGATGAAACGCCAGTGCAATAGCCTGACATAACAGGGGTTCCCGCACGGGTTTTCTGCGGACAGGAAAATGTCAGATATAAGCTTTCAATTGACCAAGTTGCTACCCCTGTTTCTGTATCCCCTGGGGTTTTCAATGGCTCTTTCCCTGCTGGCCTTGGTTTCGATGTGGCGGGGGAAGAGGTCTTCGGCGCTGACAATGCTGAGCATTGCTGTGGTAACGCTGTGGATATGTTCGACCCCCCGGTTCTCGAACTGGATAGCAGGCACACTGGAGCAGCGCTTTCCTCCCGTATCCGTAGTCTTGACACCGAAAGCAGATGCCATCGTTTTGCTCGGTGGCATGACCAGGGGTGTCGTGCCCGGAACCGGTGTGCCGGATCTTTCCGGCAATGTAGACCGTCTGTTGCACGCAGCAGCCCTGTACAAAGCGGGCAAGGCTCCCATTCTTCTGCTGACCGGAGGTAATGCGCCGGGTTTCGAGCCAGAAGCGGTATCGATGAAAAAGATTCTGCTGGCGCTGGGCATTCCTGATGAAGCCATGGTGCTGGAAGAGGCGAGCCGCAATACCTGGCAGAACGCCGAGTACTCGTCAGCTGTGCTGCAGGCACGCGCCATCAAGAAAATACTGTTGGTGACTTCGGCTTACCACATGCGTAGAGCCAGCCTTGAATTTGCGCGTTTTGGCTTGCAGATCGTACCGGCTGCAACCGACTATCAGGTAGTGGAAGCCCCGGTAACATTGCTTGACTGGCTTCCTGGTGCGGCAGCCCTGACCGGGTCAACGAGAGCGATCAGGGAATATATGGGCATGTTTGTCGGGTTTGTCTTTCGCGCATAGAGTGTTTTCCAGGACTTGTCATTGGCGCATTGTTTGCGCCACAAGGTATGCCGGGTTATTATTGAAGCGTGTACACTGCATTGAATTATGTGTCAAAAACGACGTTATATTTCAAATGCTTGCACTTGCTTGCCGGGCCACCGAAGGACTAATTGCACGCATGAAAAATCTGTATTCCGCTCTGCCGTATCGAGAAAGCCCCTGTTGCGGCGCCTGTAGTTTTTGGGCTGGCCTTTTGTTGCTGGGAGTGGTGCTGGCATTCCTTCCGGCTGAACAGGGTTTTGCAGCCACAACCGGCACGGGTCCGGCGGATTTGATCACCCTCCAGGGTGCCGGTGCCAATTGCAGTTTTGGCGATGCCTATTCTGCAAGTAACAACACTGGATGCACCGGTGGGGCCACCGGGTTGGATACCTATTACTCCTACTGGATAGAAGTGCCGCCAGGAACCAGTGAATTGCAGGTGGATATATTTGATGCTGATGTCGGTGCCGGGGGCAACCATGATGTCAGTAGAAGCGGTTATGATACCGGTGTTCGCTATACCCTGCACAATCCCACAGGGGCAATTCAACCCGGCTTTGATGCTACGCTGACAGCGGGAACCTGTCCAGGGTGTGACAACAACTGGGCCTCGTGGAACGCAAGCCCGATATTGAACCCTGCACCGGGGTACTGGGAATTACGCGTGGATCAGAGCAGTGCGGTGACCGGCGGAAATGATGTGAATCGCCTTGGCCTAAGAGCCTATGATTCTTCCAGCAATTCCAGCCTTAACGTATTTTATTACACCAGTAACATGGGGCCTAGCGCCTCCGGGGGAGCACAATCCACAACCAATTACCCCTACGTCACTTCCGGATGTTTTGTAGGTCAGCAGAACTTCGATTTCGACAATAATGGCAGCCTGAGCCTGACTACCCGGCAGGGCAATGCATTGGGTGCATCTGCGCTTTCCGGAAATGGCAACTGGCAAAATGACACCCGGGTTTTCGAGTCCAGTGATGACAGCGCTGAGGACTACGGCGTGTGGACAGCAAATATTTCCCTGACCTCCGGATCCAACTACGGGGGCTGGCTCTTTTACCCGGAAGCCGGGGGGAGCGCTGCTCCGCCAGCCAGCCGTTTCGCCCTGAACGATGGGCGGGCATTCCGTTCCTATCTTGGAACCGGCACTACCGGCAGCCCTGGTGGCGCCCCGGTCAAGCCTTATCTTGCCCAGTGGGTACGCCAGAATGACCCTGGTGGAAATCCAAACGAATTCACTGTCACCATCCGCCTGATCAACCCCACAGCCTTCGATATCACCAATGCCGTGGTGGATGGTGCAGTTCCGTCTCCGGTAACTTATGGTGGTGTGCGTGTCGGCTTTCCCACCCATGGCAGCATGGCTGCCGAACCTGGAGTGGGCGGCAGTGGCGCCTTGACCTGGAATCCCGGCACAGTAGCGGCAGGCCAGACTGCTGTGTTGGCTTACAACATCAGCGTGCCCGATCCGAATGTTGTTACCCCCGTCACTGCCGGTGCCACTTCCACCAACGCGACCCGAGCCAGCTTTGATGATGAGACGACCACGCCCTTTACTACCGGCGGGCTGTGCGAATTGCGCATCGGGCCGACGCTGACCCAGGCGGTGGTGGCCGATTTTCGTGTTACAGCCCATGCCGGTGGCGCATTGCTTCATTGGAATACGGCATCGGAAGTGGGTACCCTTGGCTTCCATGTGGAACGCAAGGTCGGCGGCGGGTGGGAGCGGCTGAACCAAGACGGACTGCTCCCCGGCCTTGGGCTTACCGATCCCCAGGGAGGCGCATACACTTATGCGGACAATGAGGCTGCGCAGGATGAAACCCTGCTGTATCGTCTTGTCGAGCTGGAATCCAAGGGCAATCAGCGTATTCACGGCCCTTATGAAGTCACTCTGGAAACAGATGGTGAATTGATTCAGGCAAGCGCCGCCACCCGGCCGCGCTATGCCGTGACAGCAAAAAAGGTTGCGGCTGCTACAACAGTGACACCAGAGGGCAATCGGCTCGCGGGCATGGCGGAAGCTCCTCTGGGTTCTGTGGATGGCATCCGCATCGGTATCCGCGATACAGGTTTGTACTATCTGTCAGCCACGGAAGTTGCAACGCGGTTGAACATGACCGACGCATCCATCAATACCTACATCCAGCAGCACCAACTGATTTTGCAATCGGGCGGAAATGAAATCGCCTGGCTGCCCGCAGACAATGGCGCCGGTCTCTATTTCTATGCGGAAGCCATCGACAGCATTTACACCCGGGACAATGTGGTGCTGCTGAAAATTGGCTCGGGAATTGCCATGGCTGCGGAAGATGGTGGAAATCCTGCATCTGCATCCGGATCACTGGCATCTTTTGTTTCTGAGCAACATTTTGAGCAGGACAAGAAGCCTGTACTGATTCGTGCTGTCCGGGATTACTGGTTCTGGGGAGCGCTTGCCAATGTAACGGACCACCGACAGGCCGAATACAGCTTTCAATTACACGGTGTCGCTGGTGGCGCTGCAGTGCTGGTGCTGGAACTGGAAGGTTATTCGGACACAGAACATGCAGTGAATGTACAGCTCAATGGTGTTGAACTCGGCGGCCTGAACTGGGACGGGCAGCGCGCTCATACAGCGCAGCTTGCAGTGCCATCCGGTGTGCTCAAGGATGGTGAAAATACGCTAACGCTGCTTCATCCGGATATTCCCGGTGTTGTCAGTTGGGTCTATTTCAACAGCTTTGATGTTCGTTATCCGCGCAACCTGATGGCGCAAGACGGCGCCTTGCATTTCCACATCGGCACCGATACGATGGCGACCATCCATGGCCTGGGCGGCACCGCAGTGCGCATCCTGCGTATCGACAATCCCGGGCGGCCCGTGTTGATGGAGAACATTTCCCTGGAAGCTGCCGGCAGCGGTTACCGGGCAAGCTTCGTTTCAGGAGGGCAGGGAAGCTTCATTCTCGTTGAGGATAGCGCAGTCAAAGCCCCGGCATGGCTGCAAGGCTATGTCGAGCCGCAATTGAGTATACCGGCGAACCAGGCGGACTATCTGGTTGTTGCTCCGGCGGAGTTGAAAGATGCCGCTCAGACATTGGCGGATTATCGCGCCACCTCCGGGCTGATCACCAGGGTGGTGACCCTGGAGGAAATCTATCTTGCATTCAATTATGGTGTCGAAGACCCGGCCGCCATTCAGCGGTTTATAGACTACGCCCGTGACCATTGGCGGGTCGCACCGCGTTATCTGGCCCTGGCTGGTGACAGCAGCTATGACCACCGTCACTTGCTTGGCGGAATAAGAGATGACCATAAAGTACCGGCCATGTTTGCCGGCACCCCTGATGGCATGTTTGCAGCAGACAACCTCTACGGCGCCATGCGCGAAAATGCGCCGCGGGTGGCCGTGGGTCGAATACCGGTCAGAACCAGCCAGGAACTGCTCGCCTATCTCGCCAAGCTGCAGGCCTGGGAATCGGCGCTGGTTATCGATCAGCTGGTGCAATTGGTGGCGGACAATGCAGACCCGACGGCCGGAGATTTTCCTGCTGACAGCAACAATGCGCTCCGGCCGGAAGTGCCCGCTGTCCTCTTGGCGGCTCAGGACGTTTATCTGGATGCCACAAATCCCGGCAAGGCCCATGATGACCTGCTGGCGGCCCTGAATGACGGCAGGGGGTTGGTAAATTATCTGGGACATGGTGGAATCGACAGGCTGGCGGAGGAGGGGATTCTTACTTCCGGCCATGTGCCGGATCTCGCCAACGCCCAAACCCCGGTAATGACGGCATTGAGCTGTGTGGTAAACCGGCATGCCATTGCCGGGGTGGACAGCTTGGGTGAGCAGCTGGTGGTGGGTACGGATGCGGGAGTGATCGCCATGTGGGCGCCCACCGGCCTGTCACAAAACGCCAGCGCAGTAGAGTTGAATCGTGCATTGTTGCAGGCGGTTTATACTACCGGCCATCCGGTGCTCGGAGATGCGGTTGTTGCTGCGCTGCAGGCGTATGCTCCTTCCAATCAGGTAAGCCACATGCCGAAGATTTATACCTTGCTGGGTGATCCGGCGGTGAAAATTCGCCCTGGCGCAGTGAAGAGCCAACGAATCATCAACACCAACGCCAACCAGTCAAATGATCTTGCTGATGGACAGGCAGGAACAGGCGGCGCCGTGCAGTGCGTTGGGCGAAGGGTGAAATTGAGTGGCAAGCTTTTTGATCAGGATCGTGAGTGTGCCGCCTCAAGTTACCTGGAAGCGGAAAACACCGCAGTGGAAACCGGCATAAACGTCCGCTTCTGTGCTCCCGGTATTGAACTGAAAAGCGGATTTCGTGTCAGAGGGCGTTTCAGTGCGGGTTCAGGAGCTTGTGTGCTGTCGCTGAAATAGCAGTCTGCCCCGTAAAGCGCCTGGGATCGCGGCCAAATTCCGTGACTCTGGAGTTCAGGATGAAATGGGACCAAGATTGCAGCCGAAAGGAGTAGCCTTCGCTGTGGGGCCGGAACATACCACCGCCATGGCTTCCAGCGGCTCCCTGCTCAAGGTGCTGGGCTTGTCGTAAGGCTTTTTGGGAGTGGCCTTTTCTGCTCGTTCCTGTGAGCCTGTTTCTGTGTTTGTCATCATCACCTGGCCTATTGCCTGCCCGTATTGTTCAAAAGTTCTTTGCGTAGTTTACTGTGCAAATGCACAGAAGGATAGATGGCTGCTGCATCGCCACCGACAAGGTTTGCCATACCGGGGCAAAATGATCCAAGAGCGGCTTTCTCGCCCTGCTCAAGCATGTTCTTCTGCGCCTGTTCGTTGGTCTTGCGGATACTGCCCAGTGCGGCATTGTTCTGCCAGATCTGCTGTATGTTCTGATTATGCAAATTACCGACAGCCTGCCGCCACTGTACACAGGGGTATACATTGCCAACGGGGTCAATGGCAACGGTGGAGGCGCCCGCACCACAATATGTTCGGGTTTGTGGGGTATTTCCTGTTTTTCCTTCCTGCATTTGCCGGGCGGACTGAAGCTGGATGCGTAGCAGGTTGCGCAAGCCCCCCTCGCTGGGGGTCAGCTTCAGTGGCGATTGGTCGCCGTTGTCCCTTGGCGTGATCCGGCTGTCAAACTTCAGCGGCACTTCGAATTCCTCCGCCAGGCTGTACATTTCGGCAATTTCATCTTCATTCCAGCAGGTCAGTACACTGTTGAGCTGAAATCGAAGCTTAAGCGTCTTCAGGGTGTGCAAGTTCCTGATCAGTTGCCTGAAACTGCCTTGCACCCTTGTCTGCCTGTCATGGGTATTGGCGCAGCTGCCGTGGATACTGATTTCGATGATGAACGGATCCACTTCTTCTTTCAGGCGTCTTGCCGTAGCAGGGTGCAGGGCATGGCCGTTGGATTTGATTCTGATTGCAAACCCCATTTCCCTGGCCCGGCGCCCCAGAAAGAAAAAATCCTTGTGAGCCAGGGGTTCGCCGCCACTGAGAATCAGGTTCAAAACCCCCATGTTGCGCAGATCCTGAAAAAGTGCCAGATATTGTTTGCGGCTGATGGTTTTTCCTTGCAGGGTTTTGTCGTTATAGCAAAACGCACAATTCAGATTGCAGCCATAGGTAAATTCCAGCAACACGGAAAACAGGATGTTCTGCTCCCAGGTCTGGCGCATTTTTTCTGCAAAATCACTCATGTTTCAGCGCTGAACCAGCACGCCCTGACCAAGCAACTCATGTGTGTATTCCGCAAGGTCAGAAATCAGGGCATCACGTTCAACCTCGTATTCCTGTAGCAGCAGATCAGCCAGTTCATCCAAATTCCTGTTGCCGTCGATCAGCTCAATGAAGCGGATAGCAACTTCATTGACTACCAGAATCTCCCCATCGTCCTGGCGCAGGATAACGCCTTCACCAGTAAGCCGGGTGTGACGAATATCGGAATTCAATCGCAATACAGAGGCAGGTTCTACACGCATAAGAGCTTCCTTGGCTTATCCTTTCAAGAGAGTTTGAAAGCCGCCGTCCAGGTGGAATTCCAGGCTTCCACCGCTGGTTTTGTTTCTGAGGGCGGCAAGGTTTTGTGCCAAAACAGCATATCGGTAAGGGTCGGAGTTGACGAATGGGCTACAAACCATCAGTTCCGCCAGTCGCTTGGCGGTTGGCGTTTCTTTCAGCCTGTTTTGTTTCGATTTTTGCAGGTAATACACTGCCTGTACAGAGAATTTCCCCCTGGTGAGAGCAGTTTGCCCATGTTCTCCGGCAAAAGGCAGCTGCTCTGTCAGGTATTTTTCGTCCCGCAGGACAATGGCGTTCATATCGTCACTGAGTATGGTCATGCCTGCATTTTCCCCCAGTCTGGAGAGGGTGGACTTGCCAGCCCCGGAGCGCCCGATAAATAACCAGGCTTTTTCATCCTGTGCAAGGCCGGCGCTGTGCAGCACCATGCCACCCCGAGCCAGTAACCGGTATGCGACGATAACCCGAAAGATATTTTCGAATGCGCTGTTGGCAATCAGATTTTCATCATCTGGTGTCCACATCCATGCTTCGATATGGGGTTCCAGCTGCACATGGGCAATGAACCGCAGGCCGGCAATGCGCAGGCATTTTTGCCGGTAGTCGAAATCCAGCCGGTATTCCCAGTCTCTGGTGTCAATGGTTTTGAAATACTCCTCTGGCAGCTTGCAGATATGCGTGTGGATGGCCGGGGAGTGCTCAGCTGGTGCAGCACAGACCAAACCCG
>JALWMK010000008.1 GCA_027083925.1 Sedimenticola sp.
AGGAAGGCGCTCCCAAGGGGGATCGCACCGGCACCGGAACCTATTCTGTTTTCGGCCATCAGATGCGCTTCGATCTCGGTGAAGGCTTTCCCTTGGTCACCACCAAAAAGATTCATCTCAAATCCGTGATCCACGAGCTGCTGTGGTTTCTGCGCGGCGACACCAATACCGACTACCTGGTGCGCAATGGCATCAGCATCTGGAACGAATGGGCAGATAAAAGTGGTGATCTTGGGCCTATTTACGGTTATCAATGGCGATCCTGGCCTGCGCCGGACGGGCGGAGCATCGATCAGATCACCCAGATAGTGGAGCAGATCAAGACCACGCCCGATTCCCGGCGCATCATCGTGTCCGCCTGGAATCCCGCTGATCTGCCGGATGAAGCCATCTCACCCCAGGAAAATGTTGCCCAGGGACGCATGGCACTGGCGCCCTGCCACGCATTTTTCCAGTTTTATGTGCGGGATGGCCGCCTTTCCTGCCAGCTGTACCAGCGCAGCGCCGACATCTTTTTGGGCGTGCCCTTCAACATCGCCAGCTATGCGTTGCTGACCCTGATGGTGGCCCAGGTTTGCGGCCTCAGACCCGGAGATTTCATCCACACCCTGGGGGATGCGCACCTGTACAGCAATCATCTGGAACAGGCGGACCTGCAGCTTTCCCGGGAGCCTTTTCCCCTGTCGGGCATGGCAATCAATCCGGATATCACCAGACTGGATGATTTCCGTTACGAAGACTTCAAAATTCTCGATTATCGATGCCACGCGGGAATCCCCGCACCCATCGCCGTATAGCTCTCCCCGCAGCAAGCCCCTGCCATGAATCAGCCTCCCTGCATCAGCATCATCGCCGCCATGGCCCGCAACCGAACCATCGGCAGGGAAAACAAGCTGCCCTGGCGCCTGCCGGCAGATTTGCAGCATTTCAAACGGCTGACCATGGGCAAGCCCATGATCATGGGTCGAAAAACCTGGGAATCATTGCCAGGACTGCTGCCTGGTCGCCTGCATATCGTGGTCACCAGAAACCCTGATCACGAAGCGCCAGGCGCAAAACTCGCCCATTCCCTGGAGGATGCAATCCAGCAGGCGGGCGATGCGCCGGAGATCATGATCGTGGGCGGCGCGAACCTTTACGTCCAGGCGCTGCCTCTTGCACAACGCATCTACTTGACAGAAATTGATCTCGACGTTGAAGGAGACGCCTGGTTTCCAAAATTCGACGCCGCCCAATGGCGGGAGACCGCCCGGGAAGAACACAAAGCAGATAGAATGAACCCCGTGGACTACCGATTCATCATCCTGGAGAAAACACCATGAAAAAAGGCAGCGCCAGGAGCCTGGCCATGCAGCGGCCATAGCGCAACCAGGTCGTCCGCAACGAAACCAAGTACCGGCGCCAGAGCAAACACAAAAAAACCCCCGGTTTGGGGGTTTTATCTCTGGTACACCCGGGCATTTCAGTCTGTAGCTACCAGGCTGTAGCTAGCATGACAGGCAATGCAATTGGTCATCAGGGCGGCCAGTTGCTCTCGCGCATACTGCGGGTCGCCCAGTTGTTCAGCATCCATTGCCAGTTGGTCAAATTTCGTATGGGTATCGAATCCCAGTCTCTTGAACTCCATGGGCAGCTTGGCAATAAGACCCGGGGGAACTTCCCCCTGGGCAGCCATGCCCGCCTTTCTGGCCGCAGCCGCGGCGGCTTCCATATCCTCTTCGTTGGTGGCTGCCAGGACAGCTTGTGTGGCAACGAGAAAGGCCCGCATCTCTGTTAGCACCAGATTGCGCTCTGCCGTGGTCAGTTGCAGCGCCATGCGCCCATCCGGAGCCTGCTCCACGCTGCCTACGAACCCAAACTTATACACTGCGCCAACAATCACCAACAGCAGCAACAGTAAAACTGTCCAGCAAAATTTACACATTTATTTGTTCCAATGGTTTTTTCAGGTTGTGTATTCTAACGCGAAGCATATGCACTGCAACAATGCCCGGAAGCATCAACCTGCTTCCAGGCACCGACTGGGAGCTGGAATGGCAGCAGCGGAGGCAGGGGGTCGGGGTTGGCCATCACAGAACAACGGAGCCAGCCCTGAATCCGTGGGTTCATGACGGCTTCAGGGCTGGACCATCACCTTGGAAAACCAGCCTTCCGGCGGATTGCCCGCCTGTATTGAGATTCCGGGCTAGCGCTTCAGGCGCACCCGAATGACCTGGTTGCGAAAGTCCTTGATATTTCCGCCCTGCTTGACCGTAGAGTACAAGGCCAGCTTTTTCTCCTCGGGCAGCGAACCGAAAATAGCGTAGGTACCGATGTAGGTTTTCTTCAGTGTCTCCTCTAGATCCTGCACGCTGGAAGTAGCCGGGAGCATGCCGACCTTCGCCCCCACTACGGTACTATTGGTGGTTTCATCGGAAATCTTGCCCGCGACAACCGCCTGGGTGCTGCCCATGCTGAAAAGGCTTGCGGTCAGAATCAGGGGTATCATGTATTTTGTCTTCATCTCTTTCTGTCCAAAATGTGATGGAATTCGTATTACAGATTATTAGGCAGAAAGAGAAACAAGAAAATAGGGAACGATCCGGGGAACAATGGGTATGCCTACTACCCGATACGGAAGGTGGGACACCGGGGCCGGGCGCTCATGAAAGCTTGCGCTTTTCCAGTGCCGTCAGTTGCTGCCAGAGCGCCCGCACTTCCGCATCCACCTTTTCCCGCTGCAAATAGGCCAGCAGAAAACGCAGGCGGTCGGTGCGGCTGATGGCGGCCGTACGGCGGTTGAAGGTATCCAGATCCCGCAACACGGCCTTGTGCCGGGTAATGCGGCGGCGCATTTTTTCCAGGTCGATGAGACAGGCAGCGCCGCTTTGTTCGTGAACGAATACATGTTTGGCATGCAGGGCATTGTGCACCAGACGGCAATCATGCAGTTTGCGGATCACATCCGCTGCCTGGGGAATGATTTTCCGGCGTTGCATGCGAAACCTGGCCCAGCCTTGTTCACGCCAGTTTTGCACCAACCGATCCAGGGGCAGGTAGCCATGCAGCTCCCGCGTTGCCAGCATCACCTGCCAGCCCCCGGGGGATCGTTTTTCTGCATAGTAAACCATCTTCGGGGCTGCAATTTTGCTGCTGTTCAGGAGCCGCAGGTTGCGCGCCTCGCCACGAAACGTCGGTTCACCGGAAAGGGGATGCCGCCAGGTCTTGCGGGTATGGTTTTCCTGGCGCTTGAGAAAGATGGCTTCTTCCTCGCCAGTTGGTGTACACAGCTGGATGCGCGACACGCCACTCCACCCGCCACGGCGTTGATTCGGCGGCTCGAACCAGTCGGCTTGCAGATTCCACAGGGACTCGAAGCTGCCAAGTCCATTGTGCGCCAGAAGCGCCTGCCAGCCATCTTCAACAAATTTATTCATCCCCAATTCCTTTGGTGTGCAAGGCCAGGGCGCGTTTTTCCACTGCCTGCAGAAAATCCTGGTGCTGTGTGAGCACCTGACGCAAGGGCTGCCCGTGATAGATACACAAAAACCGCAGCAGGTCACGGCGGGTCAGGCCAATACCCATGGCGGAAAAATACAGGCTGCCCACATCCTTGACCTGCCAGCGCAAGGGCACATGCTCGCGCAACTGCACCCGATGCAAGTCAATCAGAGACAGGTGCAGGTTTCTGTCATCCCCGCCCCAGGGCTGTTGCAACAAGAAATGGCAGATGTACAGATCCCGGTGATTGACGCCATTGCCGTGCAGTTGGCGGATCATTACCGCCACCCGCCGGATCAGCTGCTGCTTGATGACAAACGCAGGGGGGTGTTCGGCCCAGTCTGCACAATAGTCTTCCAGGCTGATGGTATTTTCCAGCTCCCGGGTGATGACGAAGGAACGCCGGGTTGCCGGATTCCAGCCTTCCGCCCCGTACGCTTCCAGTCGCATGCTTTCCACACCCAGCTCGTGCAGGCGCTGTATGGCCTTCCATTCATTGACCGCCCCGGTCACCGGCAAGCGCAGGCCAAGCAGGTTTTTCAGGATTTCCTTCCAACCCACACCCCAGTGCAGCTTCAGGAAATAGCCTTTTCCCGCCAGCTCGAAACGCAGGGTGCGGCGGTTGGCTCCGGGGGGGTTGCGATATTCTTCTCCCTTTACGGCAAACGCATTCTCCACCCCTGTCCAGGGAACATCCAGGCAGGCGGCAAATTTTTCCGATAGCCAGATCATGCGGAAAGAATCAGGTCTGCGGCATGTTTGGTCATGCTGTACAAATCGTGGCTACGCCCATAGCGAACGCCGTTTTCCCGCCAGCCGGTGCGGCGTGACGATGTGAGCGCCTCTATCAGGCTCCGGTTCAGCCCCGCCTGGGAATAAGGCTCCGCTACCACCATGCCGGCATCCGCCTCTTCCACATAGTAGGCATAGCCACAGACGCCGGTCACCAGGGCCGGCAGACCAGCGATAATGGCTTCCAGAATCACCATGCCGGAATTTTCGTAATACGCCGGGTGCAGCAACAGATCGCCACCTTGCAGAAAACGCGGAATATCATCACGCCCGCACAGCACCTGAAAACGCTCACCAACACCCAGTTGCCGGGCCAGGCGGGTGAAAGGTTCACCGTTGTCGCTGCCAATGGCAATGAGCCGGGACTTGTTGCGCAGCGCTTCCGGCAGGGCAGCGAAGGCCAGGATGGAGCGATCCAGCCCTTTGGTTCTGAAGCCGGAGCCGATGCAGAGTATCAGCTGCTCATCATCGGCAATTCTAAATTCCCGGCGCAGCCCGGCTCTTAGCTGAGCCGCATCCTCTCCCGCCATGCGGCTGGTGTCGATGCCCGGGGGCAGCATATGCAGGCGCCGCTCCTGGGTTGCATAGTGCTTTTTGTAGATATGGTGCTGACGCGGCGAAATCAGCAGTATTTCCGTATGGCTGTCGCGGCCGAAAACCGCCTCCTCACAGGACAGGAAATGCCGATAGCGCGGCAACTTGCGCACCAGCATATTGCGCTCCCTGAGTAACTTGTCTTTCAGGCAGGGATCCGCAGCATAGTAAAAATCCAGCCCCGGCATTTTGTTGAATCCCACCACCCGTTCGATGCCATGCTGCCGGAAAAGGGCCGCCAGGCTCTGCTGGAATAGCCGGTATTTTTCATGGTTGCTCCAGCGTTTTACGGACAGCACATGCACATGCATCCCTTCCGGGCGCTCACCTTCCCAGCTCAGGGTGAAGATATGGACATCATGCCCCCGCTCACGACAGGTAGTGGCGATCTGCAGCATGTCCCGCTGCAAGCCGCCAAAGGGGAAGTACTTGAACAATACGAAAGCCAGTTTCATGGGCGCGCCATTTGCTCCTGCAGCGCGGACCAGACCTTGTGTGGCGGCAAGGTCTGGAAGCAGGCCGGCTGTACGACACTCTTCCCCCGATAGCCGCAGTGGCGCGCCAGGCAGGGCGCACAGTCGAAATCCACGCCAAGATTTTGCTGACGCCGCCCCACTGCACCGGTTAGCCTCTCTCCAGTGGGGCCATAGAGGGTCACGGCCGGGGTATTCAGGGCCGCTGCAAGGTGCGCCAGGCCGGTATCGACGCCCACCACACCGCTGGCGCGGGCCAAGGCATCTTTCAGGCCATTCAGCTCCATGCGTGGCAGCAGCTCCCCACAACCGGCATGGCGGATGATGGTTTCAGCGCGCAGGCGCTCTTCAGGAGTGTGCCAGGGAAGTCTTGCCTGATAACCGGCCTCTTCCGCCATCACCGTCAGCGCCGCCCAGTATTCCAGGGGCCAGTGCTTGCTGGGCCAGGTAGTGCCGTGGAGGAAAATCAGGGATTTCTCCCGCGCTTCCTGATACTCGGGCAGGCCGGAATCAGCGGGATCACCTGGCGCGGGGTAGTCCAGGGCCAGGGCGAACAGCCTGCGGATACGCTCGATGGCGTGCAAATCCCGCGACACCGGATACCGCCGCTGGTAGAAAATACCCGCCAGCGGCTCCCGCAGGGAATGGCGCTCATAACCTGCCGTCACACCCCTGGCCATACGCGCCGGCAAGGCGCTTTTAACCAGCCCCTGGGCGTCGATGATCAGATCGTAATCATATTGCCGCAACGCCGTGCGGAATTGCTTGAGCTGCCCCTTTTTCCAGGCATCCCGCCAGTTACGGCGCCAGCGGCGCAGGGCGACAGGAATGGTTCTGCTCACCGCCGGGTGCCAACCCGGCACTTGGGCGAAAGCCTCTTCCACCAGCCAGTGAAATTCGATTTCCGGCATGGCCCTGGCGGCATCACTGAGCGCGGGAAAGGCATGAATGACATCGCCCAGGGAAGAGGTTTTTACGATCAGCACCCGCATTCAGGCAATCAGCTTTCTTTCCCGCAGATACCGGAGCACATGGTCGATGCTTTGCTCGAGGTTTTCCTGATCCGTCCTGACGCGGATCTCCGGGGATCCTGGTGCTTCATAGGGCGAGGAAATGCCGGTGTAGTTGGGAATCAACCCGGCCCGGGCCTTGGCGTACAGGCCTTTTACGTCCCGTTCTTCACACACCTCCAGGCTGCAGTCACAGTACACCTCGATGAACTCGCCCGGCGCAAACAGGGATCTGACCCGCTGCCGTTCCTCCCGGAACGGGGAGATGAATGCGGTCATGGCAATCACGCCCGCTTCCACGAACAGCCGGGTCATTTCGCCAATGCGACGGATGTTCTCCTTGCGGTCTTCCTCACCAAAGCCCAGATCGGAACACAGACCATGGCGAACATTGTCTCCGTCGAACACGAAGGTGCGGCACTGCGCCTGGTGCAGATGTTCCTCCACGGCGTGAGCCAGGGTGGATTTGCCCGAGCCGGAAAGCCCGGTGAACCAGAGCACGAAGCTCTGGTGTCCGTTGAGCTGCCGGCGTCGTTCCCGGGTCACTGTGGCACTGTGCCAGATTACGTTTTCTGTCTTATCGTTCACTGTTTTCCTTCACCTTGTTCAGGGCGGTATGCACCTGATCGATTGAAATATCCCGCAAACAGCGCAAATGCCCCAAGGGACATTGCCGCCGGAAACAGGGACTGCAGTCCAGCCCCAGGCTCAGCACCTGGTGCCGGGCATTGAGGGGAGGCGTAAAGTTTGGATCCGAAGATCCGTAGATCGCCACCAAGGGGCGATCCAGCGCCGCAGCCACATGCATCAGGCCGGAGTCGTTGCTCACTACGGCATCCGCGAGGGAAAGCAGATCCACGGCCTGGGCCAGGGTGGTGCGCCCCGCCAGGCTGGCACAGCCGCCCCCTGCCTGGGCAGCGATATTGTCGCACACCGGGCGGTCTTTATCCGATCCAAACAGCCATACCCGCCAGCCTTCCTCCACATACTGCCGCGCCAGGGCGGCATAGTATTCGGCGGGCCAGCGTTTGGCCTCGCCGAACTCCGCCCCGGGGCAGAGCGCCAGCAGCGGCTGGTTTGCCGGCTTTTGCAGCTGCAAGGCGGCGAGGGCATGGCGGACATCATCCGGATCCACTTCCAGCCGTGGCGGTGGAACACCCGGAATCCGGGCGCCGCCGACATCAACCGCCAGGGCGACGAAGCGCTGTACCGTCATGGTCAGAAAGGACTTGTCCAGCTTGCGGATATCGTTGAGGAGACCATAGCGCATTTCTCCCCGCCAGCCGGTGCGCCGGGGGATGCCCGCCGCCCAGGGGACGATGGCGGATTTCCAGGAGTTGGGCAACAGGATAGCCTGCCGGTAACGCCCGCGCAGGGATCTGCCCAGCGCCCAGCGCCGCCGCAACGCCAGCTTGCCGTGCCCCAGAGGCATTTCCACGCCGGCCCGGATTTCGGGCATGCGCTGCAGCAGGGGCAGACTCCAGCCCGGCGCCAGCACGTCGATAGCGGTTTCCGGCTGCCGCGCCTTCAGCGCCCGGAACAGGCTCTGGGCCATGACCATATCGCCCACCCAAGAGGGGCCAACCACGAGTATTGCAGGATGCAAGCTTGTCTCGATTCCGGTACCGGATCTGGTGAATTCAGTCGATAAGCCGGTAGTGGGTGCTGCAATAAGGGCACACCGCCTCACCGCTTTTTGCGATGGGCAGATAGACCCGGGGATGCAGGTTCCAGACATCCTCTTCCGGCAGGGGGCAGCTCAGGGGCAACTGCTCGCGGCTGACCTTGACGATGCTGGCCTGGGTTTGCTGTGCGACTTCGGCGCTCATGATTGGTCTCCGTTTACATAGGTCAGCCAGCCGTGGTGTACTGGTGAACGACCGTGTACAACATCGAAATATTTCTTTTGCAAGTGTTCGGTAATAGGTCCGCGGCCGCCATTGCCGATACTGCGGTTGTCCACTTCACGAATCGGCGTGACCTCCGCCGCCGAGCCAGTGAAGAAGGCCTCGTCGGCGATGTAAACCTCGTCACGGGTGATACGTTTCTCCACCACCCGCAGATCCGACTCGTCCGCCAGCTGCATGATGGTGCGGCGGGTGATGCCGTCCAGGGCGGAAGACAGATCCGGCGTATAGAGCACCCCGTCACGCACGATGAAGATGTTTTCCCCCGAACCCTCCATGACGAAGCCCTGGCTGTCAAGGAGTAATGCCTCATCATAGCCGTTGTCCAGGGCCTCCTGCAGCGCCAGCATGGAATTGATGTAATTGCCGTTGGCCTTGGCGCGGCACATGGTGATGTTCACATGATGGCGGGTGAAGGATGAAACCCGGACACGGATGCCTTTTTCCATGGCTTCCTCGCCCAGATAGGCGCCCCAGGTCCAGGCTGCGACCATGGCATGAACTTTCAGATTGTCGGCGCGCAACCCCATGCCTTCCGAGCCATAGAAGCACATGGGACGCAGGTAGGCGGAATCCAGATGGTTCCCGGCCACCGCCGCAATCTGCGCCCGGTTCAGGGCTTCCCGGTTCCAGGGGATATCCATGCGCAGAATATGCGCAGACTGAAACAGGCGCTCGGTATGATCCTGAAGGCGGAAAATGGCCGGCCCCTTGTCCGTATGGTAGGCGCGCACGCCTTCGAACACGCCCATGCCGTAATGCATGGTGTGGGTGAGCACATGCACCTGAGCCTCGCGCCAGGGTATCATTTCACCATCCATCCAGATCAGGCCGTCTCGGTCTGCCATTGTCTGCATCTTCAATCTCCAGTCGTCATTCCGGCGCCTCTAGCCCGGAAATTGCACCAGGCCGCTGTTTTTCTTCAATCACTCAATACGATACATTGGGTTATGCGTATAGTAGAAAAATACAAAGTGTTACCAACCCCGCTCTGTGGTTTTTCCCGCATCCTGGCGCAATTTCCGGGCCAGGGAATTCCTGATCCAGCCATCGTCCCGGCGCAGGCCGGGATCCCATGTGCCGTGATTGGCCGAATCATGTAGAGGCGCCCATGATTTGCCGCCAGGCCTGCCGTACCAGTTGCCGCTCCTGCTGCAATGTTTCCCTGTCCACCATCCCGGCCTGTTCCTGCAGCGCCAGGCGATGGTAGACACCACGGAAACGCTGGTAGACGAGAACCAGAGACTCGCCCAGGGAAGCGGAGATCAGTCCCGCGTCCACCAGCGCTTCCAGCAAGCGGCTATTGTCGGTCCAGGCGGCCAGCGCCGGGACTTCCCGCGCCCACCTCAGAACAGCATATTGAACCATAAACTCGATATCAGTGATACCGCCTTTCCCCTGCTTAATATCAATTTTTTCTACGCTGCTTTTGTCCAGGTTCCGGCGCATTTTTTCCCGCATTTCCCGCACCTCCCGGCGCAGCGCTTCCCCATCGCGTTGTTGCCCCAGCACCTGGGAGCGTACGCTCCCGAACTTTTCCGCCAGGGCGGCATCCCCAGCCACGACACGCGCCCGCACCAAGGCCTGATGCTCCCAAACCCAGGCCCGGTGCAACTGATATTTTTCGAAACCGCCCAAGGCGCTGACCAGCAGGCCGGAGTTTCCATTCGGTCGCAGACGCATATCCACCTCATAGAGAATCCCCGAGGGGGTGCGGGTATTGAGCAGATGCACCATGCGCTGCCCGAGGCGCGCATAGAACACGTCATTGGCAACGGATTTGGGGCCGTCGGTCACGGCGGTCTGGGGATAGTCCGCATGGAGAAACACCAGATCCAGATCAGAACCATAGCCCAGCTCCTGCCCGCCGAGCTTGCCATAGCCGACGACGGCAAACCCCTTGCCCCGCACTCCTGCGGGACGGCCATGGCGCTCCAGCAGGTAGTCCCAGGCAAGTTGCAATACATGCTCCAGCACCACTTCTGCGATTTCCGTCAGATAGTCGCTGACCACCATCAGGGGGATGGCGCCGGTGATGTCCGCCGCCGCAGTACGCAGGCGGTTGCCCGCCGCAAACTGGCGCAGGCGCTCCATTTGCTGCTCCAGGTCATAGGGATCGATCCTCGCGAGCAGGGTCTTCAGTTCGCTGTTCAGCTCTTCACGGCGCAGGGGTGCGTACAATTGGCCCGGGTCGAGAAGCTCGTCCAGGAGCACTGGATAGCGCACCAGGCGGCCGATGACCCAGCGGCTTTCGCTACCCAGGCGCACCAGTTGTTGCAACACCTGGGGATTTTCCAGCAGCAGATCCAGGTAGGCGGTACGGCGCATGATCGCCTGTAACAGCTCCAGCAGGCGTTCCAGGGTCAGGCTGGGCTGGGCAACCCGGGCGGTATCTTCGAGCAGCTGCGGCATGAGTTGATCCAGCTTCTGTCTGGCTGATTCCGACAGGGTACGGCAGGCCGGAGCCTGCTGGAAACTCCGCAGTTGACAAATGACATCCCCGGCCGCATCGAAGCCCGCCTCTGACAGCAGCGCCGCAGCCTGATCCTCATTTTCAGTCCGCCAGGCTTTTTCCAGGGGGTGCTGCTGGCCGTCAGCATCGGCGAAGACCTGGGAAAAATGCCGTTCTACCTGCTGGCGGTGGGCATCGAGCACCGGCAGGAATTCCTCCCAGGAGGCGTGCCCCATGCTCTGCGCCAGACGCTGTCTTCCGTCCGCATCTGCCGGCAGGAGATGGGTCTGCTCATCTTTCCAGGCCTGCAGGCGATTCTCCGTCAGGCGCAAAAACCCATAGGCCCGGGTGAGCCGGGAAACCACCTCTTCCTCCATCAGCTGTTTTTGCTGAAGCTGCTGCAATACCTGCAAAATCGGGCGAATCTGCAGGTCCTGGTTCCGGCCACCATATACCAACTGGAAGGCCTGGCCGATGAACTCGATTTCCCGGATCCCTCCCTGGCCGAGTTTGATGTTTGCATCCATCCCCCGGTGGTGCATTTCCGCCTGAATGCGGCGCTTCATGTCGCGGATGGCGTCGATGGCGCCGAAATCGATGTAGCGGCGGTAGACAAAGGGCCGCAATATGCCCAGCAGTTGTTCCTGATAGGCGCCCTCTCCGGTGATGGCCCGCGCCTTGATCATGGCGTAGCGTTCCCATTCGCGGGCCTGGGAAGCATAATATGTTTCCATGGCGCCGAAGCTCAGGGCCAGGGGTCCCGCCTCACCAAAAGGGCGCAGGCGCATGTCCACGCGGAATACGAAGCCATCTTCCGTCTGCTTGCCCAGGGCATTGATCAGCTGCCGCCCCAGACGGGTGAAGAACTGCTCGTTGCTCAGGGCGCGGCGGCCATCGGTTTCCCCATGGGCGGGAAAGGTGAAGATGAGATCGATATCCGAGGACAGGTTGAGCTCCCTGGCGCCGAGCTTGCCCATGCCCAGCACCACCATGGTTTGTTCCTGTCCCGCCCCGTCCCGGGGCATGCCCCATTGCCGCACCGCCCAAGCCGTCAGGCGCTCCAGGCTCTGGCGGATACACACATCCGCCAGCTCCGAAAGGTCTTCCAGGGTCTCGCCCAGGGGAGCCTTGCCCGTGATGTCCCGCCAGATGATGCGCAGCATCTGGCGGCGGCGAAAATGGCGCAGCGCAGGGAGCAGGGTGGCTTCATTGGCAACTCCCTGCAGCCCGGTTTGCAGCTGCGCGGCCATATCCCCGGCCTGCAGCGGATCATCCAGAGCGCCGCCTTGTGCCAGATCCAGCAGCAGATCCGGGTAGCGCAGACAAGTCTGGGCGACATAATCACTGGCCGCCCATACCTGCCGCTGATCATGGGTGAAATCTTCTGTTGCAAGCATTTCCGCCTGGGGGCATGCCGACCATTGCGCCAGCAGCTCTCCCAGGCGATCCGCCGCAGGCATCAATCCGTACCGGCCGCCCGGGTGGCGAACTTGCGCAGTGCGTCGGTCATTTTCTCTATCAGCGTGTTTTTGTCCGTAATGCCATGGCGAACTGCGATCCAGGCAGGGTCATTCCAGCCGATAATGACCTTTCCCCCGGCATCTTCCCACACGATATATTTCATGGGCAGGTCGATGGCCGTGGATGGCTGGCTCTGCATCAGCAGGGAACCGGCCCTGGGTTTGCCGAAAATCAGCAGCTCTACGGGTTTGAGGTCGATATCAACACCCTTGGCAGCCTTGCCGTGATTGACCCGGGCAATGACGTTAAAGCCTGCGTCAGTAACGATTTTTTCCAGGCGATCCACGGTTTCGGCAACGCCATGGCTGCTGCTCATCGCCACCAGCCCCTGGGCCGCCTGGGCGGGCAACATGAGCAATATACCAAATACGAATAACAGTTTTTTCATGTGGGCTTTCTCCTTGTGGGTGTATTTTTCGGATCATTAGGGCTGATCCCGGCCAAATGCTGACGCTGAATGTGGCTCTAGTTACTGTTCACCTTGGTATTGGGTATAATGAATACCCATTATGCACCAGATTTCTCACCGTTGAACAATTTTCCACGTTTATTACCATGACGTTTTGCGGCTTTTACCTACTGGTTTCATTTTCCGCCATACCTGAGCAAACCACAGGTCGCCCGGAAGGAAAAATGCCACCACGCATCCTTATTAACCCGATTAACCCGGCGGGGGAACATATCATGGCCAACGACAAGGAAGAAGCCGGGCCATGAGCCGCTGGCCATCATTCATTCTGCTTCTGCTGGCTATAGTCATGCCCTTCGGCAACCGCCCTGCCGCGGCGGCAGCGGAGCCTCAATCCACACCAGCAACCGAGCTGACCCTGGGCGTGTTCTCCTACTTCTCCCCGACGGAGACGAATGCGCGCTACCTGCCGTTGGCAAACTACCTGAATTCGCACCTGACAAACTTCAAAATCAAGCTGAAAGCAATGAACCTGTATGAAATCGACGATGCCCTGGCGAGCAGGGATCTGGATTTCATCATCACCAACCCCGGGCATTATATTCTTCTGCGCGAGCGCTACAACCTGAAGGGCGCCCTGGCCACCATCGTGCGCAAGACCGGGGAAGGGCAGTCTGCCCAGCAAACCGGGGGCGTCATCTTTACCCGGCAGAACCGGGCGGACATCTCCCGCCTCGAAGACCTGGAGGGAAAATGGATTGCCGTAGCCGGTACCAAGCATTTGGGCGGCTACCAAGCACAGGCCTATGAGTTGCTGCAGACAGGTATCCTGCTGCCCCAGGATGCGCACCTGATCGAAACCGGTAATTATGGTGCGGTCATCGACGCCGTCATATCAGAAAACGTGGACGCCGGCTTCGTTCCCGCCGGGGTGCTGGAGGACACCTGGATGTCCGGAGAACACTCTCTGGATATCATCAAAACGATCAACACCAGCAAACCACCGGGGTTTCCCTATATGGTTTCCACCAGGCTCTATCCCCAGTGGCCGGTACTTGCGCTGCCACATGTGGAACAGGAACTCGTTGACGCCTTCCTGGGGGGCCTGGCAACTCTGAAACCCGGCCATCCCGCGGCCCAGGCGGCAAATATTGCCGGCTTTTCCCCCCCGGCCGACTATCATTCGGTGGAAAGCATCATTCAGGCGCTGGAGTTGCCGCCGTATGATGTCGCCCCCATCATCACCTTGCCGGACATCTGGGAGCAACACAAGCTTACCGGCAGCATCCTGCTGCTGGCCACCCTGGTCATCCTGCTGCTGCTGCATTTGCTCATCACCCGCAACCGGCAGCTGCATACCCAGCGCCTTCTGGCAGAGGATTCAGCAAGCCATTTCGAGCAAATCATTCATGCCGCCCAGGCCGGCACCTGGAAATGGAACATCAAAACGGGCAACACCATTTTCAATGACCGCTGGGCGGAAATCATTGGTTACACCCTGGCCGAGTTGTCCCCCATCAGCATCGACACCTGGGTTCAGCTGACCCACCCGGATGACTTTGAGGCGGCGCAAAAGCTGGTGCATCAACATTTCCACGGGGAAACAGAATATTTCGAATGCAGCTTTCGCATGCGGCACAAGGCCGGGCACTGGGTATGGATACAATCCCGGGGCAAGGTGACCAACTGGGAGGCCGACGGCACCCCGTTGTGGATGTTCGGTACGCACATGGACATCACCGAACGCAAGGAGGCTTCCCTGGCCCTCCAGGCAAGCCAGGCCAAGTATCAGCAGCTCGTTGACAACATCGGTGAAAAATTCATCATCTACAGCCACCACGGCCTGGCCGGGGAACTTGTCTATGTGAGCGACGGGGTCACCAGCATCTTTGGCCTGGCCAAGGAAGAAGCACTCGGCAGGAGCTGGTTCGAGCTGGTGAACTGGCTTCCCCAGGATGTGGAAAAGGCCAATGCCTATATGAAACAACGCATGGATGACAAAGCGACTTTCATGCAGTTTGAAATGTGCTTTGTCCTGCCTTCCGGCAGCAGGCATACCGTGCGCATTTCCTCTCACCCGGTATGGGACGCCAAGGGAAACATCATTTCCATCGATGGCATCGCCGAGGACATTACCGAACAAACGCGCTCGCAGGAAAGAGCGCGCATGGCGGCCACGGTTTTTGCGCACTCCCAGGAGTCCATCATCATCACCGACACAGATGCATTGATCATCGACTGCAACCCGGCCTCAGGCAGATTGACCGGCTACAGCCGCGAAGAACTCATCGGACGCAACCCCCGGCTGTTCGCCTCCGGCACCCATACCGCCGGCTATTACAAGCACCTGTGGCAAACCCTGTCTTCCGGACAGGTCTGGCAGGGAGCATTCCGCAATCTGCGCAAGAATGGTACGCCATACTGGATAGAAGCCTCCATTTCCCCCATCAAGGATCACGACGGAAACATTACCCAATATGTGGCCGTCTCAAGGGACATTACCCGCAGGAAACAACAGCTGGGCGCCCTTCGCCAGGCCAAGCGCGAAGCCCAGGCCGCAAACAACGCCAAATCAGAATTTGTCGCCAACATCAGCCATGAAATCCGCACCCCCATGAACGCCATTCTGGGCTTTACCGATCTCTGCCTGGAAAACGACCTTGCCCCCAGGCAAAGAAAGTATCTGAAAAATGTAAAGGAATCGGCACATACCATGCTCAGCCTGATCAACGAGATTCTGGATTTCTCCAAGATCGAGGCAGGCAAGCTGGTTGTTGAGTCCATCCCCTTTGACCTGAAAAAGGAATTGGCCGCCATCACCTCCATGACCCGGCAGCTGATCCATACCAAGGAAGTCGAGCTGCAACTCGTTCACACCCCCGGCGGATCGAGCATCCTCCTTGGAGATCCCCTGCGGCTGAAACAGATCCTGACCAACCTCGCCAGCAACGCCGTCAAGTTCACCAACCGGGGGATAATCCGCATTTCCGTGACAGAACTGAAGCGTGATGCCAGCAGCATCGAGCTGGAGTTTTCCGTCTGTGATACCGGCATCGGCATGAGCAGGGATAAACTTGACAGCATATTTCAGCCTTTCTCCCAGGCCGACAGCAGCACCACCAGGAAGTTCGGCGGCACCGGACTCGGACTGACAATCTCTTCACAACTGATAGAAAACATGGGGGGCAAAATCAAGGTCGAGAGCGAACCCGGCATTGGCAGCACCTTTTATTTTCGCCTCAGCTTTCCCCTGCTCGGGGAAGAAGAGCTCTCTGAAACGCCCGAAGGAGTCCTGCAGCAACCTTTCAAACAGCTGCAAAACACCCGGGTGTTACTGGTGGAAGACAATGAAATCAACCGTGAGCTTGCCACAGAAGTACTGGAGCGCCATCGCTTGCTGGTAGATACTGCCAACGATGGCAAGGAGGCGTTGGTGAAACTGGAACAGAACCAATATGACCTGCTGCTGATGGACATACAAATGCCCATCATGGATGGCTACGAGGCAACCTGGGCCATTCGCAACCAGCTCAAGCTGGGGAAGCTACCCATCATCGCCCTGACTGCCAGCACTTCTTCCACCGTTCGGGAAAAATGCATGCGCGCCGGCATGGACGACTACATATCCAAACCTATCGACATTCACGAACTGATGGGGAAAATCGACAAGATCATCAGCCCCGTCCCACAGAAAATCGCAGCCAACCAAATGCTCACGCCTTTTGGTCGCCCGCAGACGTCTGATCCCTTCCCGCCACTTCCAGGTGTTGACACTGTTCAGGCCATGCAAAGACTGATGCTGGATAAAGAAGACTACACCAGACTGCTGAAGAAATTTGCGGCCAGCCACCGCCAGGACAGCGAGCTGCTCGCCAGCCTGATAGGGGAAGAAAAATGGGAGGATGCCTGCCGCCTGGCGCATACCCTGAAAGGACTGTCCAGCACCATTGGCGCTACCGGACTGTCTCATATGGCAGCCCGGCTCGAACAGCAGTGCAAGGCGCCACCTGCTTCCCGCAGATCACCGGAGGACGGCAATACCTCGAACGCCGCTCCTGGCGATTTGAACGCCCTGCTGGATGAAACCGGCAAGGCACTGAAGGAAATCACCCTGCATATAGACAAGCTGCAGGAAAGCACTGCTCCGACTGCCCCCGCCCAGCCGGAACAAACCCCGGATCTGGAACAACAGCTGGGTTCCCTGCTGAAACTTGCAGAACAGTACAATGTCTCCGCCCTGGCCGAAGCCAATGCCCTGCTGGCGCTGACCACAGAAAGCACTATTCTCGGCGAGTTGCAGAATATTCGGGACGACCTGGAAAATTTTGATTTTGATGCGGCCGCTGCCGGCCTCAAAACCCTACTGGTACACCTATGAGCACTGTAACAAAATCCGCCGATATCCTGATTGTTGACGACAACCCCGACATGATTCACCTGCTGAGCAAACTGCTTACGGACAGAGGGCATCATGTTCGGGCAACGAAAGACAGTGAGCTGGCGCTGAAAGTCGCCCATTCCACTCCCCCGGAACTATTCTTGCTGGACATCAGCATGCCCGGCATGGACGGATACGAACTCTGTGCCGAGCTTAAGAAGCTGGAGACCCTGCAGGACATACCGGTGATTTTCGTAACCGGGCACGAACAGGAAGAGCACAAGATAAAGGCTTTTGACGCGGGCGGCGTGGATTACATCTGCAAGCCCATTCACGCAGAAGAACTGATGTCACGGGTCAACAGCCATGTGGAGCTGTATCGCCTGCGGCAGCACCTGCAGCTGCAGGTAGAGGAAAAAACCAGGGAACTGGCCGAAACCCTCACCGCCTTGCGCGTACTCATGACCCAGCAGCAGCAGGACAGCAAGGAAATCGAAAAAAACATATTGAACAATATCAACAGCCTGGTTATCCCCTATGCAGAACGGCTGAGGAAAACCCCCCTGAACGATAACCAGCAGAATATCGTGGATATGCTCATCGCCAACCTCAAACAGGTATCGGATTCGCTGATCAACAACCACGATCTGCTGCAAATGAAACTCACCCGGGTGGAAATCCAGGTAGCCAACCTCATCAAGGAAGGCAAACAAACCAAGGAGATCGCATCCCTGCTCAACCTCTCCGACCTGACCATATCCACCCACCGGAAAAACATCCGCAAAAAGCTCAACATCCGGGATCGCAAGCTTTCCCTGAACGCCTACCTGTCCTCACTCTGAAGGGCATTACCAAGTAGTTCCCGCTTTGCTGTTGCATGCACGGGCACGGTGCGAGAACCGGGCGAAGATCGTAGCCCCACACCCTGCATAGGTACTTTTTCTACCCGAAAAAACGTCGCCCAGTCCTCATTACCTCTACCGCCAATCCACCGCATAATCAATACTCCAAGCCTTCGGGAAGCCCCGCATCAAGCTTGGGTGGAGCAGGTGGTGGTTGAAACGGCACAGACCGCAGCCCACCGCAAAATTCCTGGGCCGGTTTTCGGTGCAGTGAATTGCAGTATACGGACTCACAGCTTGATCCGTCTTCCTTCACCGCCATCAAATGATGCGCGTGAATAGCGCCAACTGAAGCCAGGAGTGCAACCAATGCTAACAACCGCGGCTCTTTCCACCGATGCAGCGTTTGCACCGGGAAAACCGGACAGCTTCAGTGCGCAATTGAAGCTGATACACGAACGCATCCAGAGACAACACCCCATTGTCTCCTGTATAGAAGTTGCATTGCACCAGGCTCCCGACAGCACCCTGAAAACCTACTCAACTTTTTCGAAGCACAACCCACACGATAGCTTCCAGGGACAAGCGGTGGAGCAGAAATTCCGGGCAGCTCACGATCTTGCCCGAACCAGACACCTTGAAGCCCCTGATTTCATGGTGGAGTCCGGCGCTCAATCCGCTTTGCGCGTACCCTTTACGGTTGATGAGCAACTGTGGGGGTTTGTGCTTTTCACGGCGCGGGAAAACCACGGTTTCACCCCCGGGATTGTCAAACAGTTGCATGTCTATACGCAGGTGATTACACAGCTTGTCAGCAGCGAACACCGCGCTGCAGAAAAACTGGATTCCACCATATCCGCCATCCTGCGCCTGAACAAGGTAAGCAATTCCGAGTCTCCCGACCATCTCAAGCGAGTCGCACACTATTCCCGCCTGATTGCAGAAAGCTGTGCCACCACCTACTCCCTGTCCAGGCAATGGATCGAACACCTGTTCCTGTTCGCCCCTCTGCATGATATCGGCAAGATATTCGTTCCGGAAGCGTTACTGACAAAACCCGGGCCACTTTCGCCGAAGGAATTTGCACAGATGAAAACCCACACCCTGAAAGGGCGAGAGATCATCGACCACATGATCGACAGCTTCGGCTACCAGGAAGACATCCATCACACAGGCATGCTCCGAAACATCATTGCCCTGCATCACGAATCCATTGATGGCAGCGGCTACCCTTTCGGACTCAAAGACCATGAAATACCCCTGGAGGCGAGAATCGTGGCGGCTGCCGATGTACTGGATGCATTGCTGACAAAGCGGCCCTACAAGGACGCCTGGCCGGTAGACAAAAGCATACGGAAATTGTGCACGCTGGCGGGGAACCGGCTGGATCCGGAGTTTGTCGAGATCCTGGCATCCAGCAGGGAAGAGCTGCTGGAAATCCGCGCTGCCTGCAGTGCCCGAATGCCTGCTGAATCAGGAGAACGAGGAAACCGGTTGCCGACATGAAAGAGCTGCCCCCCAATCCGGTCATACTGTCTTTCAGCGGCATAGAAGGGCTGAGTCGAAAAAGCCTGGCGTTCCTTTTTTCCGCCCAGAAAACGCCCCGGTACGAAATCGTTGACGAGCACCCGGATGCCATAAAGATCATCGACATAGATGACCAGCTCGGGAAAGCCGCCTGGGAAGACCTGCAAGCTTCCGGCAGGGGGCAACCCGGAACTCCTGTTATCATTGTGGGCCGTGAGTCCCTGGACGTGGCAAACGGCATCTCCCTGCAAAAGCCCTTTTTTCCCAGGCAGTTGCTGGCCGCAGTTGAGTCCCTTGCGGCAGAGATCAGAAAGCAGATGGCGCCCCCTGCGGGCGATACCGGAACGCCAGCAGGAGCAGTGTCAGCCCCTTCCGCCGCCAGAAAAACCCTGTCACCAGGCATCGCTTCCGGTACTAACAAACGCGAAGCCCTTACCCATATTGGCACCACGCCAGATGTGGATCTGGACGATCCAAATGCTGTTGCCGAGGTGCAGTATGATCCCGGGCAGTTTCTTGTACAGCGCATGCTGGAACTCATCGGGCTGGCGGCGATGGAGAAGATATATATCCATGTCGGCTGCTGTGGTGTGGTGTTTTATATTGACCCCCATCAGCACTGCATCCGCACCCTGGTGAAAGAAAGAAACCTCCGCACATTCGGCGCCCTTCCTCTGGATTACGACGCCTTTGTGTACCACAAGGAAGCAAGGCTGCCCAAGGAAATCGAATCCCTGGGATTCAGCTTCCCCAATGAAGATTTTGTCTGGCGCATGATACTGGCCAGCTCCCGGGGACGGCTTCCCAAAAACACCGACCTGGATCAACGCTATCTTCTGCAGCCCTGGCCTGGCCTGGCCCGGTTGCCGTTGTTTCCCCATGTCATGCAGGTCTCGGCCGCCTGGGCTGCCTCACCGAAGTCCATTCGGGAAATGGCCGGGGAACTGGACATACCCCAGCGATACATCTTTACCTTCTTTGCTGCAGCGAACACCATGGGCTACTTGCAGCCGGCAGGCGCAACCGGTGACCAGACGCCACAACCCACCCGCAAGGCAAAACGCGCAAGCAGGGGATTGCTTTCCCGCTTGCTGAAAACTCGTTGACGACTGCATACGTCCCACCTGATAGAGAATGGACAGCAACGCCCGGGCGCATCTATCCTGCTGTATTTATATAACTTATCCGCTCTATTGGGTAATTTTTATACCCGAAATACCGTCGGCCGTTCCTTATTACTTTGTGCGTAGATTCACAGCATAATTTATCTCAGGTGAACTGGATCACAAACATATTTTCATTTGATCTGAACCGCTCTCGACTGGGGATCGCCATTGCAAACAAGGCATGCCTTCCGCTAGCCACCGGTTCCATGTACTTACAGGAAACAACAAATGTCTGACAACCATACCACCGGAAAAACCAAATTGGCGTACGCCCTGATGACCCTATTCATCACCAGCCTTTCCAGCACCCCCCATGCCGAAGCGGATGCGTTCGACAGAGCCGTCAACAAGGCGGGCAAGCAACGCATGATCACCCAGCGGGTGCTGAAAGACTATGCAATGGTCGGCATGAATATGGAAGTGGGTAATCCTGCCGAAGACCTCAAGGCTCTCGTCATCCAGTTTGATACCAGCCTCAAGGATCTGCAGTCGCTGTCCATGAGCAAGGAAGTAGCCAAAAGCCTTGGCGAAATCGACAAACTGTGGAAGCCGATCAAAACCACGCTGCAGGCCCCCCCGGCAAAAGAAAGGGTTGGCGAGCTGCAAAAAGATCTGGATCGGCTCCTCGAGGCCTGTGACGAAAATACCCACCTGATCGCCCGGGAAGCCAACAACCAAACCGGCGGCATCGTGGACACCGCAGGAAGGCAGCGCATGCTGTCCCAGCGCATGGCGGCCCTCTATATGCTGAAAGCCTGGAAAATCGAAGACCCCCGCTTCCAGGAAAAGCTCACCAAATCCATGGAAGAATTTTCTACCGCCCACAAGCTTCTTGAAGCATCTCCTCTTACCACAGAAGGCATTCGCACCAAGCTGGCCCGTGTGAAGAAGGCATATGCCTGGTTCGAAATGATGGGCAATTCCAAATCAAACAGAGTCATCCCTACCCTTATCAACAAGTCTGCAAAAAGCATTCTTGCCGATATGGATGAAGTGACCACCTTATACACACAAATCAACGAGTAATTATGCATTGCAGGAACTTGGAGATCGAACCATGAATACTTTATCAAGAACAATATCCGCTCTTTTTCTGGCAACGGCATTCCTCATGCTCGGCAGTACCGCCCACGCCGAAGATGCAAATGCCGACGGCAACAACCTCGCACAACTCATCGATATCGCCGGCAAGCAGCGCATGCTGTCGCAGAAAATCGCCAAGGCGTATTTTTTCTCCGGACAAGGCATCCGTCCGGAGAAAACCCGCAAGCAGCTGTTTGACGGCATCAAGGAATTCAACACCAACTACGAGCTTCTGAAAAAGAAGGTCAAGATTCAGGGTGTACAGGACATGCTGGTATATATCGATATGGCCAAGACCGAGCTGACGCAGCTCGCCAGGGAGCCGTACAACAAGGAAAACGCATCCCTGGTCATGGATTACAGCGAGACCATGCTGGAAGGCAGCCAGGATATCGTCAGCCGGCTGGAAAACCTTTCCAAGCTGAAAAAGGAAGCCATTGTGGATCTTTCCGGCCGCCAGCGCATGCTCGCCCAGCGGATCGCCAAATACTATATTGCCTATCAGGCCGGTTTTCGCGATCACAACACCGTCGAACAGCTGAAAACCGCGGTGGCGCAATTCGAGCAGGCCCACGCCACCCTGAGCAAGGCAAAACGCAATACGATCCAGATCAAAGCAGAACTGGCCAAGGTGGAAAAACTGTGGAACGTCGTAGCCAGATTCTACAAAGATGTTGAAAGAGGTGGCCTGCCCGTGATCGTCCTTGCTACTACAGACAACATCATGGAAAGCATGGATCGGATCACCCACCAATATGTAGCGGCGCTGGGTTCGTAAACCCGGCGCAGGCATTTTCCCTGAAAAGGAGAATAGGACATGAAAAACACCATCCTCACCGCAATGATCTTTGGAATCATCCAGATCAACGTCCACGCAACCATTTCCTCTGGCCAGGCTTCCGGCCTGAAGATGGTGAATGAAGATCTGGTACTGGATCAATCACTGGCCATCGAATGGGCGAGGGATGCCAAACTTGCAAAAACCATGTGTGATGCCGGACATCCTTTATGGCAAAGCTTCGAGCCGGAAACCGTTGCCCTGGGCACCGGCCGCAGCCGTGCCGATATCTGTCAGCAGGACGGCACGATGAACTGGTACGAAGCCAGCACCTGGATCTCCCATCTGAACAAACATGCATTTCTGGGATACAGCGACTGGCGCCTTCCCCACACCAGGCAAAGTGATGCCAGCTGCTCCCATCGCTTCGACAGCGAGCTTTCACAGGAATACTTTACCTTCGGTTCCGGCTGCAAAAACAGCGAACTGAGCCACCTTTTCCATTCATCCCTGGGCAACCCGGCCAACGAGGGGCGGGAATGCAGGCAGAACTGCCTGAGCAACTCCGGGCCTTTCCGGAATGTATCTGATTCCATGTACTGGTCAGGAACGGAAATCTCTTTTGACTCTTCCCTGGTGGGTGTGTTCGATATCGGCAACGACTGGCAGGATGCGGAAAACAAAACTTCGGATCTTCTGCATGTATGGCCTGTACGCTCGCTGAATTGATCCGGCATTACCACCTGAGCTGCCAGACAAAAAGCCCCTGCCTTGAAACAAGGCAGGGGCTTTTCTTTAGCGCCGGGTTTGACCCCGTCCAGCGGCTGCCGGTATTTACATCATACCGCCCATGCCGCCCATACCACCCATGCCGCCCATATCAGGCATGGGCGCTGCCGCACCGGCATCATCCTTGGGCTCTTCCGCCACCATGCACTCGGTGGTGATCATCAGACCGGCAACAGAGGCTGCGTTTTGCAATGCGCTGCGAGCCACCTTGGTGGGGTCGAGAATACCCATTCCCACCATATCACCGTACTCGCCACTGGCCGCATTGTAACCGTAGTTTCCTTCCCCATTGGCGACTTCATTCTGCACTACGGAAGGCTCGCCACCGGCATTGGCAACAATCTGACGCAGAGGCTCTTCCATTGCACGGCGAGTCAGGGTGATACCCACGTTCTGGTCTTCGTTGTCACCGGCCAGGTCGGCAATGGCGCGCTCGGCGCGAATCAATGCAACACCACCACCGGGCACGATACCCTCTTCGACCGCCGCACGGGTAGCGTGCAGGGCGTCTTCAACACGGGCTTTCTTTTCTTTCATTTCCACTTCCGTGGCTGCGCCAACCTTGATTACCGCAACACCGCCGGACAACTTGGCCAGACGCTCTTGCAGTTTTTCACGGTCGTAGTCTGAAGAGGTCTCTTCCGCCTGGGCGCGAATCTGCTCACAGCGCGCCTTGATGTCGTCAGCACTGCCAGCACCGTCGATAATGGTAGTCTCTTCCTTGGTAATGCTGATTTTCTTGGCCGTACCCAGATCCTCCAGGGTCACTTTTTCCAGCGCCAGACCGACTTCTTCGGAAATCACAGTGCCGCCAGTGAGGATGGCAACATCCTGCAGCATGGCCTTGCGGCGGTCACCAAAGCCTGGAGCCTTCACCGCAGCCACTTTGACGATGCCACGCATGGTGTTGACCACCAGCGTCGCCAGCGCTTCGCCTTCCACGTCTTCTGCAACAATCAGCAGGGGACGTCCGGATTTGGCGACGGCTTCCAGTATCGGCAGCAGATCGCGGATATTAGAGATCTTCTTGTCATGCAGCAAGATGAACGGGTCTTCCATTTCAACGGACATGCTTTGCTGGTCGTTGATGAAGTAGGGCGACAAATAACCACGGTCAAACTGCATGCCTTCGACCACATCCAGTTCATTGTTCAAGGAGGTGCCTTCTTCAACAGTGATGACACCTTCCTTGCCAACCTTGTCCATGGCATCGGCAATGATGTCGCCGATGTTCTTGTCAGAGTTGGCGGAGATAGAACCTACCTGGGCAATGGCTTTGGAGTCGGCACAGGGCTTGGACAGTTCCTTGAGCTGTCCCACAGCAGCTTCCACGGCCTTTTCCATGCCACGCTTCAGATCCATTGGGTTCATGCCGGCGGCAACCGCCTTGAGGCCTTCACGCACCATGGCCTGCGCCAGAACGGTTGCCGTGGTGGTGCCATCGCCAGCCACATCAGAGGTCTGGGAAGAAACCTCCTTGACCATTTGCGCACCCATGTTTTCAAACTTGTCGGACAATTCGATTTCCTTGGCCACCGACACGCCATCTTTCGTGATGGTCGGGGCGCCAAAGGATTTTTCCAGCACCACATTGCGGCCTTTGGGGCCGAGGGTGACTTTTACGGCATTTGCCAGAACATTTACGCCAGCCAGCATTCGCTGACGGGCTTCTTCACCAAATTTCACTTCTTTTGCAGACATGTTTCCACTTCCTTAAATCTAAAAATTGATCAATACGGGGGATGGACTCAACCGGAAAAACCGGGCGCACAATCCCCTGCCCGGGGCGAGAAGACCTTCAGTCTTCGATTACGCCCATGATGTCTTCTTCACGCATGACCAGCAGTTCTTCACCGCCGATCTTGACTTCGGTGCCGGCATATTTGCCAAACAGCACTTTGTCACCCACTTTCACATCCAGAGGACGAACCTCGCCACTGTCGGTGATCTTGCCGTTTCCGGCAGCAATGACTTCACCTTCTATGGGCTTTTCGGTAGCGCTGTCCGGAAGCACAATGCCACCGGGGCTGGTGCGCTCTTCTTCCATGCGGCGGATGACCAATCGATCATGCAATGGACGGATCTTCATAGATAAACTCCTAATATATCTTGGTTTTGTTGCGTTACGATGTGGGGGAGGGGTTAGCACTCCCCCGCAGTGAGTGCTAATAATAGGGGCGGAACCGGGAAAGTCAACCCCAAGGAGCGGAAAAACCCGGCACCTGGAGTAGTGTGAGCATACCTGTTTCAATCATCATCCCGGCGATATTCTCCCTGAATGATGTTTACACGGCGGACTTTTGCATCCGGCGCCGGGCCTGAACCCGGGGGGGAGGGTGACAGGGCGCCACTGCGCTTCAGCATTGCAACGATAAATTTTTGGCGCAACGGCGGCACCAATAGCAGAAAGCCGATCATGTCGGTAATGAATCCGGGGAACAAAAGCATGACTCCGGACACCATCAACAGGGCGCCTTCCAGCATCTCCAGGGCCGGCGCCTCTCCCCGGGCCATGGTTTGTTGCACACGCATCAGCACCGATACGCCCTGCATGCGCACCAGGGCGGCCCCCAGTATGGCGGTGAAAACACTGATCAAAATCGTACTGAGCGCACCGATCTCGGAACCAACCGAGATCAGGACATACAGCTCCAGCAAGGGAGCGCCAACGAGCACCAGCAGAAAAATAATTCCCGGATTCATCTTGCACACCTTGGGGCAAAACCGTTTAATTCAAGCTTGAAATGAAAAACACACTTTCTCCGGTCTCTTCTTCTGATAATTTACTGGTATTGTGCACTTGCCCCGATGGAAATATTGCACAATCCCTGGCGAAGACGCTGGTCGAAAGAAAACTGGCTGCCTGTGTGAGCATCGTCAACGCCATACAGTCTGTCTATTGCTGGCAAGGAAAAATACATCAGGACACAGAGGTCTTGTTGCTGATCAAAACCACCACAAACGGCTGGGCCGCACTGGAGCAGGCTCTCCTGGAACTGCATCCTTACGATGTACCGGAAATCATCGCCATGCCCATAGTGGCTGGCAGCAAAGACTACCTGAGCTGGGTAGGGGAAAATGTATGTATCGATTGATCTTGTTATCTTTGTTCCTTTTTCTGTCTGCTTCCCTGGTTGCGGAAGAAGAGCTGCTCAGGCCCGAGCAGGCATTCAAAGTGTCCGCCGAAGCTGCGGGCGACAAGATCCTGGTGCGCTGGAGCATTGAAGACGGCTACTACCTGTACCGCAACAAGTTCCGCTTCAAGACCAGTGATGAAAACATTTCCCTGGGCAGCCCGGATCTGCCACCCGGAAAGATCAAGAAAGACCCTTTCTTTGGCGACATTGAAATATTGCGCCGGCAGGCGGAAATCACCCTGCCTTTCCGCATCACTGGCGATGCCCCCAAGACCCTGGAGCTGGAGACACGCTCCCAGGGCTGTGCAGATGCCGGCATTTGCTATCCACCCCAAACCCAGAAAGTGGTCATTCCCCTGAACACCCGGGCCGCGCCACCCCCTCCAGCCGTGGCTCCAACTGCTGCAATTCCCGCAGCCCAGTCCAGCCCGGCAGGTACCGCCAGCCCCTCACCCCTGGATGCCCTGGGCGCACTGGGAGATGATCTGGGTTTTGGCGAAGACGATATCCTCGCTCCAGACGAGGCCTACAAACCCTTCGTCGAAACAAAAGACGGCAAAACCCTCAATGTCCACTGGGAAATTGCCGACGGCACCTATTTATATGCAGACAAGGTCAGCATCAGTCTGGATGGGACAGACGTCGCCCTGGGAGAAGTGCGGTTTCCTCCGGCCAAGATCAAGCCCGATTCCGTCCGGCCGGACGGCAGCTTCGGTGATATTTCCGTGTTCGAAGGCAGCCTGGATCTGAATATTCCCCTGCTGCGCAAAACCACCAATGCAGGGGAAGCCACTATCACCCTGAAATACCAGGGCTGCGCCGAGCGGGGCATCTGCTATCCGCCACAGAAAAAGGAATTCAAGATCCTGCTGCCAGTGGTTGCGCAAGACGATCTGACGACAGTCGATGGCGCTCCCGGCAAAACTGCTGCACCCATGTCCGTACCCGCCGCACCTGCGGTAGAGCAGTCCGAACAAGATCAGATCGCCTCCATGCTCGGCAACGCCAGCACCTGGCTGATCATGCTGACCTTCTTCGGCATCGGCCTGCTGCTTGCCTTTACGCCCTGCGTCTTTCCAATGATTCCCATCCTCTCGGGCATCATCGCCGGACAGGGTTCCAGCATCACCACCCGCAAGGCATTTACCCTGTCCGTGGTTTATGTTTTGGCCATGGCGGCCACCTATACCATAGTCGGCGTACTGGCCGGGATATTTGGCGCCAGCCTGAATCTTACCGCAGCTTTCCAGAACCCCTGGATACTCAGCGCCTTTGCCCTGCTGTTCGTGCTGCTGTCCCTGTCCATGTTCGGCTTCTATGAGCTGCAGCTGCCCTCCAGTTGGCAGAGCAAACTAAGCGAAATCAGCA
>JALWMK010000009.1 GCA_027083925.1 Sedimenticola sp.
TCTTCGCAGGGAATCAGGCTGCCGGACTGCTGTAGCGCATCCATGAGGCGATCGTTGCGTTGGGGGATGCCGGCATGGCCTTCCCGTTCCAGGTGTTCCCGCAGCGCATCCAGTGTGCGTTTGCTAACCAGCCAGACGGAGTCACCCTGTATCCAGCCGGCAGCGCCCCGGGTGTTCAAGGGGAGCTCCTTCTGATCCAGGAGGTAGCGTAAACCCGTCAGTAACCGCTCGTGGAGCGGCCGCTGCCGGGCGCCGGGCGTTTGTTGTTGGTCGCCAGCCAGAATGGCAGCAACAGACTGTGCATCGGCATGGCTTACGATTTCGCCGATGATGCCCGCGTTTTCCCAGTCACCCGCCAGCATGGCGGTCCACTGAGAAAAGGCGTCCCGGTCTTCTGACAGCCATTCCAGGCCGAGCTTTGGCATGATTCCGGAAACAAAGAAAGCGGGCAGGCGTTCATGCAGGCGGTAGTCGCGTTCCCGCCGGTAGCGCAGACGGTAGGCATGACAACCTTGTGTTATCAGATCACTGCGCCATGGCTGCCATTCCCCCATATCCCTGCCGTCTGCGTCGAGCATGAGGACCTGAATATCGCTCACCGGCTTACCAAAATCATGAAGAAGTGCCGCCGATACGACGGCATAGGTCCAAACATCCTGTTTGGCGGCCAACTGTTCCGCGGTAGCCCCACCGGGCAACAGCAGTTTTCGGCGCCGTTTCACCGCATGCAGGGCGACTTCAATGCCGTGCTGCAGCGCGCCACCAGGCGCACAGTGATGGTGGGCCTCTGATGCAGGAAACTCCTGGCTCCAGGCAGCAAATTGATCGAACAACGGGTGATACAACGCCCGGTAATGGGTGTCGGGAATACCAACCGTGCGCCGTATTTCATTCAGAAGCCTGCGATGGCGGCCAAGGAGCTTTCCGGGTTCCTGGCATAGGAAAGCATCGGCAGGAAAAGATGCACTTGTTACCCTCGCCAGGAAAAACGAAGGGAATTTCATCGGAATGTTGAAAAATCGTTACCGGATTTCAGTGCCAGAGGCCGTATTCTTACGTTGCTGTTTCGCGGTGTCACCACAATTGTAGCTCCTCACAATCCACCCGCATGAAAGTTGGTTTGGGAGAGTCGCACTAATGATCCATTGATGCGAGTGGAAATCAAACCATGGTGGCGGGAGATTGTTTTTGAATTGTGTATATTCTTAGAAGCTACCCCTGTTGCTATTGCTATTGCTTTTGCCTTTGTCCAAATCTAGGTGAAGGAATTTCAGCTGGAATTGTGATTCCTTATACTTGACAGCAATCCATTTATAGTTAAGATAAATTTTCATCCGTCAATGGGGCATTGATGGATGTTCACGCATTCAACATGGACCCGTTTCTCAACGAGCCTGATGAAACATTCGTGTTGTCTTGGTGGGGAGACAATGCTTTTTGGGCATGTAAGACTGAATGTCATGAGGGATGGCATGAGAAAAAGGAATCTCTGTACAGGATTTTCATACAAAGGTGTTTTTCGCACCGGAATATTTCTTTTACTGATGCTGTCGTCGGTGGCTTCCGTAGCCGCTGATTCAATCTGTGCGCTTGTCAAGATTGAGATAGAGCAGACACTTACGCTTGAACGCCAGGCATTCGACGCCCGAATGGCAATCACCAATCATCTCGA
>JALWMK010000010.1 GCA_027083925.1 Sedimenticola sp.
CAATCCGCTTTATGGCTGGCATCAGGGACATTTTCTGCTGGAGTGGGATCGGCAGCTCCAGCAGCGGAAAGTAACCACCTTGAGCGGCAAACCCGTGTTTGGCCTGGAGCGCAAACGCTCGGCGACCCTGGCAAAAATAAGCAAAGGCCCTGCGCTGGGTGTGCTTGTAGAACCACTGCAAGGTGTGGATCGCCCCATGCATCCTGCTGATTTCAAGGCCGCTGTCAGGGGGATGTTGCAATGAAAAAGAATGGATTAGCTGCTGTAGCGGTGCTGTTTTTTGCGCTGCTGTCCCTGCCCGCGTCGGCCTATGTGCTCATGGGTTCCCAGTGGCCGGGGAATCAAACCACTATCTACCCGGATTTTGTATTGCATGGGGATCGTGACAGTCTCTCCGGAATCTCCTGGAATCAGGCTTTCAGGGAAGCTGCGGGTGACTGGAATGCCCGCAGCCCCTTCCAGCTCAAGATCAATACCGCCAGCCCCTCCCATCCTTGCGCCGGGCTGCATGATGACTACCCGGAAGACGGCTATCGCAATGGCGCCGCCTTTCATAACAAGTATTGTTCCATTGATGATGACGGCAACCCGGAGACGGTGGATTTTGGCAAGAAGACCCTGGCAATTACGGTAAATTATACGTTCCGGGATAAACCCCAGGAGACGGTCGAGTCCGATATGTTCTTCAATAACGCGGAGCGCTGGGATATCTATAACGGCGTGCACCAATCCCGGTTTGATTTTCGGCGGGTGGCCCTGCATGAGCTCGGCCATACCCTGGGGCTGGATCATGAGGAGAGCAACCCCGCCATCATGGCGCCGATTGTCGGCAACATCTATACCTTGCAGGCGGATGATATTGCAGGATTGCAGGCCTTGTACGGCAGCAATACCGATCCGGGCGACCCGCCCATTCGCATGTCCATCGAAGAGCCTTTCGACGGTGACGTAAAGTCGGGCGTGAGCGTTTTCCGGGGTTGGGTGGTCTCCAAGAATCCCCTGACATCCCTGACCCTGTACCACAATGGCAAGCTGTTTGGCAATCTGGATCATGACGGCAAGCGTTCGGATGTAGGAAAGAAACACCCGAATTATCCGGGTTCGGTGAATTCCGGCTTTGCTTTCGCTACCAACTTTGGGGCGCTTGTGGCGGGGCAGCACCAGTACCGCCTGGTGGCGCGGGACAACCAGGGAAATATCCTGGAAAAGACGGTCGGCTTCCGGGTAGAGCGTTTTGATAATGCCTGGGTTGCGGATGACAATCGCATCTCTTTGGACAACGCCAGCGTCTATTCGCCCAGCGGAAATGACATCCGAATCGACAGGTTGCTGCACGATGGCAAAGAGTATCGTGTGATACTTCGCTGGAAGAAAGCGAAACAAGGCTTTGATCCTGTTGAAATAGTACGAACAAGATAGGCAAGCGCTTTCCTTCGCTTCCATAAGCCGGGCGAATCCGGCTATTTACAGGCTCGAATATCCAACGGGGTTGCTCTGTGGCACACTCAGGCGACGGAACTTATACCAAACCTATTTTTGGGGGCTGTAACATAGTGAAAATCATACTTTTGGGTGGACCGGGTGCCGGTAAGGGTACACAGGCAAATTTCATCAAGGAAAAATACAATATTCCCCAGATCTCCACGGGAGACATGCTGCG
>JALWMK010000011.1 GCA_027083925.1 Sedimenticola sp.
CTTGTAGGCGGTAAAATCCCGGAGCTTGTCTTCCCCCAGATACTGAATTTTGGTGAGGCCGATGCCGTGCTCGCCGGAAATCACTCCGTCCAGCTCGCGGGTAATATCCATGATCCGATCCACTACGCGGTCGGCTTCCTGGAGCATTTCATAGTCGTGGGAATGCACCGGGATATTGGTATGCACATTGCCATCGCCGGCATGCATGTGCAGAGCCACGAACAGGCGGCTGTCGCGCAGATTCCGGTGAATGCCGTCGAGATGGTTGCGCAGGGGCTTGAGATCCTGCCCGCTAAAGGTGTCTTTCAGCTGTTGCTCCACTTCCCGGCGGTAGGAGTGGCGCAAGTCCCGGCGCAGCATCATGTCCAGCAGGCTGTCTTGGGGCTGCATGAGGGTGGTCTCCCCGTTTTGCAGCAACTCCTCGTGGGATGTGGCGGGCTTGTGCAGGTGCTCCAGAATAAGGGTCCAGCGTTGTAGTGCTGTTTCCACCAGGGCGCGGGCTGCGCTCTGTTTGTCCGCCATGATGCGGCGGTTTTCTTCCGAGTCCTGGAAATCTGCACAGCGGCATAGATGTGCCAGATCCGAATCCAGAAATGCCAGCACGGCTTCCATGATGCGCAGCTTGTTGCGGATGGACTGCTCGATGTTGATAGCCTCGATGCCACGGCTGTATTCACCCAGGCGCTCGAGAGGGATGACCACGTCTTCATTAATTTTGAAGGCGTTGGTATGGGCGGAAATGGCTGCGGTGCGCGCACGATCCAGCCAGAACTGCTGCCGCGCCTCGGGACTGGTCGCGATGAAGCCTTCTCCGTCCCGGGCATTTGCCAGCGTCACCACATGTTCGGCGGCCTGGTCCAGTTTGCCCTCATCATCGCCGATCAGGTCGGCAATCAGCACCATCTTGGGTTTGTCCTGCCGGGAAGCCTTGGTGGCGTATTTGACGGCTTTGATGTAGCGTTCATCCAGGTGCTCCAGACCCAGCAAGTGCACATCGTCCTGGCTGTTAATATAGTCGCGCAACTCGACGATGGCTGGCACGGTGCGGCTGACGTCGGGGCTGAAGAATTCCAGACAGACGGTACGCACATGAGCGGGCATGTGGTGCAGAATGAAGCGGGCGGAGGTGATCAGGCCGTCACAACCTTCTTTTTGCACCCCGGGCAGGCCGGACAGGAACTTGTCCGTAACATCCTTGCCCAGCCCGGACTTGCGGAAATTCCTGCCGGGGATCTCCAGGGTTTCGTCGGGCTTGAGCCTGGTCTTGCCATCCGGATGAAAGTGGCGGATGCGGAACCGCACCTGCTCCTGCTCGTGGATCTTGCCCAGATTGTGCGCCAGGCGCTCCACCTCCAGCCAGTTGCCTTCTGGCGTGACCATGCGCCAGGACGCGAGGTTGTCCAGGGTGGTGCCCCACAACAACGCCTTCTTTCCCCCGGCGTTCATGGCGATGTTGCCACCGATGGTAGAGGCGTCCTGGGAGGTGGGATCCACGGCGAAAGCCAGGCCAGAAGCTGCTGCGGCTTCGGACACCCGCCGCGTGACCACGCCAGCGCCAGCACCTATGGTCGGCACCTTGCCCTCGATCCCCGGCAGCTCGATTTCCTCCAC
>JALWMK010000012.1 GCA_027083925.1 Sedimenticola sp.
AAGATGGCGGTGGAGCGCATCAAGGACTACATCGTGGAAGGTGATTGCATGCAGGTGGTGCTGTCCCAGCGGCTGTCCATTCCTTTCCAGGCGCCGCCCCTGGATCTGTACCGGGCGCTGCGCGGGCTGAATCCTTCCCCCTATATGTATTTTCTGGATCTGGATGATTTCCAGGTGGTGGGTTCATCACCGGAGATCCTGGTGCGTCTGGAAGACGGCGAGGTCACGGTGCGCCCTATTGCCGGTACCCGGCGGCGTGGTCACAGCGAAGAGGAAGACCTGGCCCTGGAAGCAGAGCTGCTGGCAGACCCGAAAGAGCTGGCGGAACACCTCATGCTCATCGACCTGGGGCGCAACGATGCCGGGCGAGTAGTGCAAACCGGCACCGTCACTCTTACGGACAAGATGATCGTGGAGCGCTATTCCCATGTAATGCATATCGTCTCCAACGTCACCGGGCAGCTGGCCCCCGGCCTTTCCGCCATCGATGTGCTGCGCGCCACCTTTCCTGCCGGCACCGTGTCCGGCGCGCCCAAGATTCGCGCCATGGAGATCATCGATGAACTGGAACCGGTGAAGCGCGGCATCTACTCCGGCGCCGTAGGGTATCTGTCCTGGAATGGCAACATGGATACCGCCATCGCCATTCGCACCGCTGTGATCAAGGACGGCCAATTGCATATCCAGGCGGGTGCGGGCGTGGTTGCCGATTCCATACCCGAACTGGAGTGGAAGGAAACCATGAACAAGGGCAGGGCGGTGTTCCGCGCCGTGGCCCTGGCCGAAGCCGGGCTGGAAAAGCACCTGTGTGAAGGGGAGGGCTGAATCATGCTGCTGATGATCGATAACTACGACTCTTTCACCTTCAACCTGGTGCAGTATTTTGGCGAACTGGGTGCGCAGGTAAAGGTGGTGCGCAACGACGAGATCGATATTCCCGGCATCGAGGCCCTGGCGCCGGATCAACTGGTGATCTCTCCCGGTCCCTGTACGCCGAATAAAGCGGGTATTTCCCTGCAGGCTATTGCGCATTTTGCCGGTGAACTACCCATTCTCGGCGTATGCTTGGGCCATCAGTCCATCGGTCAGGCCTGTGGTGGTAAAATCGTCCACGCCCGCACCATCATGCACGGCAAGACCTCTCCCATTCACCATGCCAATAGCGGCGTGTTTCATGGCCTGGAGAATCCCTTTCAGGCTACCCGCTATCATTCCCTGGTGATTGAAAAGGACAGCCTGCCGGATTGCCTGGAAATTACCGCCTGGACGGAACAAAATGGAGTAATGGATGAAATCATGGGGATCCGCCACCGTGAATTGGACATTCAGGGCGTACAATTCCATCCGGAATCCATACTCACCGAGCACGGCCACGGCATGTTGCGGAATTTTCTTGAGGGAAAGTAGCCGTTGTAGTTGGAGGGGGCGGAGTCAAATCATTCCGGGGCGTTGGTATTACGAACCATTACCCCGATTTGACTCCGACCCCGTTAAACCAGAGGTAAGCACTAGAGGGGTCGGAGTCAAATTCTCCCGGGTCGCTGGGATTAGGAAACGTTATCCTGATTTGACTCCGGCCCCACTGATCACAGAGGCAAGAACCATGAACATGAAACAGGCCATCGCCCGGGTCATCGACAAGCAGGATCTGAGCGCGGAAGAAATGAATGCAGTCATGCGCACCATCATGACCGGCGGCGCCACTCCCGCCCAAATCGGTGGTTTTCTCGTCGGCCTGCGCATGAAGGGGGAGACAGTGACGGAAATCACCGCTGCTGCCTCGGTGATGCGCGAGCTGGCGGCCGGGGTGGATATTTCCGGCCTGGATCATGCCGTGGATATCGTCGGCACCGGTGGGGATGCCTCCGGCAGCTTCAATGTTTCCACTACCGGCATGTTCGTGGCCGCGGCCGCCGGTTGCCATGTGGCCAAGCACGGCAACCGCTCGGTTTCCTCCAAATCCGGCAGCGCCGATGTGCTGGAGGCGGCGGGTGTGCGCCTGTTCCTCACCCCCGGGCAAGTGGCCCACTGCGTGGAGGAAGCCGGCGTGGGCTTCATGTTCGCCCCCGGCCATCACAGCGCCATGAAACACGCCATCGGTCCCCGCAAGGAAATGGGCGTGCGCACCATTTTCAACGTCCTAGGCCCGCTGACCAATCCCGCCGGGGTTCCCAACCAGCTCCTGGGCGTATTCAGCGAGGCGCTGTTGCTGCCCTTGGCCGAAGTGCTGCAACGCCTGGGCAGCCGCCATGTGATGGTGGTGCATGCCCGGGACGGCCTGGATGAAATCAGTATCGGTGACAAGACCGAGGTGGCCGAACTCCGGGACGGCACCATCCGCCGCTATACCATCTGGCCGGAAGAATTCGGCATGCAGCGTACGCCCGTCAGTGAAATCACCGCAGATGGCCCGGAAGACAGCCTTCGTATCATGCGCTCGGTGCTGGAAGACCATCCCGGCCCGGCGCGGGACATCGTCGCCCTGAATGCCGGAGCCGCCATCTATACTGCGGGACTGGCCAAAGATCTGAAAGAAGGCGTGGCCAAGGCCCGCCAGGCCATCAGCAGCGGCGAGGCGCGCAACCGCCTGGACAAACTGGTCATCGTCTCCCAGAGTTTCGAGTAGCTTGCATGGCTGATACGCCGGACATTCTGCAGAAAATCATCCGCCGCAAGGAAGAAGAGATTGCCCGGGCGCAGGCCGGTGCTAGCCGCCAGCAACTGGAGGACAGCCTGGATCAGAAATCCCCGCCCCGGGGTTTTGTCCAGGCGCTGAAGAACAAGATTGCCCATGGGCACTCCGGGGTGATCGCGGAGATCAAGAAAGCCTCGCCCTCCAAAGGGGTGCTGCGCGAGGATTTTCGCCCCGCTGACATTGCCTGCAGTTATGCTGCCCATGGCGCGGCTTGCCTGTCTGTACTTACCGACCGGGATTTCTTCCAGGGCGCGCCCGAGTATCTGCAACAGGCCAGGGCCGCCTGCGCACTGCCGGTGATCCGCAAGGACTTCATCATTGACCCCTACCAGGTGATCGAGGCCCGGGCCATGGAAGCGGACTGCATCCTGCTCATTGTTGCCTGCCTGGATGACGCACGGCTGGCGGCGCTGAATGCCCTGGCGCATGCCCTGGGCATGGACGTGCTCATCGAGGTGCATGACGAGGAAGAGCTGCATCGGGCGCTGCATGTGGACAACCCCATGATCGGCATCAACAACCGTAACCTGCGCAGCTTCGAGGTCAGTCTGCAGACCACCCTGGGCATGCTTGAGCAAATCCCGGCGGACAAGCTGGTGATCACCGAATCCGGTATCCTCGGTAGTGAAGACGTGGCCCTGATGCGCCAATATGATGTACATGGTTTTCTGGTGGGCGAGGCCTTCATGCGGGCGGAAGATCCCGGCAAGGAACTGGCGCGGTTGTTCGTCACAGGGTAGTATCTTCCAAAAGCCAAGAAAACCATGACCGGCAAGGAGGAAAGTCAAATGCTTCAGGCTCTGGAAGCCCCCAAGTTGCTTGGATTGTTCATTGCCTGCTGCCTGGCGACAGGTGGTTCAGCCACTGCCGCACCTTATGATAACCTGGTAGTAACGCCAGCGCGGGGAGAAAGCTTCTTCGGTGCAGCGGAACGCTTCAACCGCTACTATACCGACCCCAGGTACCAGTCGGATCGCGTGTTGCACGTCAGCCCATCAGGAAATGGTGATGGCAGCATCTCTTCCCCCATGAGTCCTGATCAGGCTTTTTCCCAGGTCAAGGCCGGGGAGGAAATCCTGTTTCTGGACGGCCAATACGCCGGTTGCTGGGAGCTCGACAGAGGAAACTCCGGCAGCTACGACAAACCCATCGTCATCAGGGCTGCTTCGGACAAGGTCAGCGTTGATTGCTGCGGCAGCGGGCGAAAAACCTGCTTCAACCTCGAAGGGGCGAACCATGTCGCCATCGACGGCTTCACCTTGAATGGCGGCAGCTACGGCGTCCGCGCCGTGGGCATGGAGTATGCGGCGTCTGGCCACCAGAAAGGCATCGCCGTTCTCAACAACCGCGTCGGCAACCAGCACAAGGATCCCATCTTTTCCGGTCAGTCCGATTGGATGGTGGTGGATGGCAATACCGCCTTTGGCGCGGGCAGGGGTGACGGTCATGGCATCTACCTTTCCAACGGCGGGGACTGGCTTATTGTGCGCGGCAATGAGCTGTACGGTAACAGCAGCTCGGATTTCCAGATCAACGCCGACCCTATCAGCACTTGCGCAGAAGACAATATTCCTTACGATGATCCGCGTTGCGACGGCAGCGCCCTGGATGGCCAGGGCCAGGGGATCAGCGAATTTGTGCTGGTGGAGGGTAACTATTTTCACAACAGTGATGTTGGCCCCAACTTCACCTCGGTGCGAAACTCGGTGATCCGCAACAATGTTTTCGGCCCCTACGTTAGACACGGTACCAGTTTCTGGCAGGAAACCGGCAACCCGCGCCTGGGCTCCAGCGATAACCGCATTGAGCACAATTTGTTCATCGGCTCCAATCGGCGGCATGTACTGCAAAGTATCAGGTATTCGGATCGCAACACCGTGCGCAACAATATCCTGCTTGGATACGAGCAAGCCGGCGATTCAATCACCGCCAACCCGGATACCGTACTGGTAGAGATCGACCCGGACACCGTGCGTGAGAACCTGTTTTCCGGAAATATCTATATCGGTGGCCGTTTCTCAGGTTTCTCCCCCGCCACAGGAGAGCTGCGCCTGAAAGCATTTGATCCGGCCTGGTTCAGCAGTTTTCCCGCAGATGGCATGGGCACGGCAACAGGCTTCCGCCCCGGGAAAACTGCGCCTTTCGTAGATGCCGCCAGGCTGCTACCGACCACCCCCATGGACATGGAAGGCCGGCCGCGCAGGAACCCTGTCAACCCCGGCCCCTGGGAATATTCCGGAAAGCTGCAAGCTACCGTTATCCAGAAAAAAGCTTCAGGGATCACAGGAAACAGGCGCTAGCCATGGCTCGTCAGCAACAGCTCGACCTATTAACAGCAGGGCGTGGCACCTACGATATCACCCAGGAAGTGAAGAAGGTGGTCACGGCATCCGGCATCATCACCGGTCTGTGCCATGTGTTCGTGCAACATACCAGCGCCTCATTGATCCTGTGTGAGAATGCCGATCCGGACGTGCGCGCTGATCTGGAGCGATTCCTGGTCAACCTGGTGCCGGAAGGCTCTCCCATGTTTCGGCATATCGATGAAGGCAGTGACGACATGCCCGCCCATATTCGCTCTATCCTCACCAACATGGATCTGACCCTGCCTGTTGTCAAGGGGCAGCTCGGGCTGGGTATTTGGCAGGGGATCTATTTATACGAACACCGCAGCAGCGCCCATCAACGGCAGGTGACTGCAACCATTATCGGCTGATTTCCAGCTCCAGCACTCCATCCATCTCCACCTCGGCATTGCGGGGCAGCGCGGCAACGCCGATAGCTGCCCGTGCCGGATAGGGCTGGCTGAAGTAGTCTGCCATGACCTTGCTCACCAGGGGGAAATGAGACAGATCGGTAAGAAACACATTCAGTTTCACTACATCCGCCAGGCCGCCGCCCGCTGCTTGGGCAACCGCTTGCAGATTGTCGAACACCTGCCGGATCTGCTGTTCCATATCGCCTTCCACCATTTCCATGGTTTCCGGCACCAGGGGAATCTGTCCGGACAGATACACGGTGTTGCCAGTTTTTACCGCCTGAGAATAAGTGCCTATGGCTTGGGGCGCCTTGTCTGTGCTGATGATTGCTCTTTTCATTTTTTCACCTGAACCCGGTTTTTCGAAAGAAGTGATTTTGACACAGGAAAGCAGGCGATTCCCAGCAGCAGCACGGAAAGCCCCACCACCAGCCAGTTCCGCCAGAGGGAGAATCCGGTCTGTCCCTGCATGGGCTGGATTTCTGCGCTGATGGCGCCGCGTTCAAACTGGGATAGCACACGCACCAGGGTGCCCTGGGGATCAATGATCGCCGATACTCCGGTGTTGGTCGCCCGCAACAGATACCGCCCCGTCTCCAGGGTGCGCATGCGCGCCATTTCCAGGTGTTGATGGGGTGCGAGGGAATCGCCAAACCAGGCGTCGTTGCTGGCATTCACCAGAAATGCCGCCTGGGGCAGCGCCTGGATGACCTCTTCCCCGAAGGCATCCTCATAACAAATGGAAATACCCGCCTCCATGCCCGCCAGCTTCAGCAGCGGCGGCTTGTTTTTGTCACCGGGAGAAAAAGATGACATGGGAATGGCGAACAGTTCGACCAGGGGCTGCAGCAGGATTTTGAACGGCATGAACTCGCCAAAGGGCACCAGATGACGCTTGAAGTACCTGCCGCGCCCGGAGCCGCCCAGGCTGACCATGGCATTGTAGGAGCGCCCTTGTGCATCGCGCACGGGGATGCCCAGCAGCAGATCTCTTCCTTGCTGGCGAAAGCGCTGATCCAGGGGCTGCAGGAAGCTTTCTTCCACCTGATGGGCGAAGGCGGGAACCGCAGTTTCCGGCCAGACAATCAGGCGGCTGTCAGGGTGTGCATCACTGGCTTCCAGGTAAAACTCCAGGGTTGGGCGCAGCTCGGAGGGAAGCCATTTTTTTTCCTGGGGGATGCTTGCCTGAAGCAATGTTGCGGTGAATGGCTCCCCGACCGGCTCGGTCCATTGCAGCTGTTGCAAGGCCCAGCCTCCCGCCCAGATGCCGGGCAACAGCAACAGCCACCAGCTGCGTCCCTGGTTCAGGGCAGTGGCGCTCAGGCCCAACATCAAACTTACGCCATACACGCCGAGTACCGGGGCATAGCCGGAAAGCGGAGTGTTGATTTGCGAATAGCCGACAGTGAGCCAGGGAAATCCGGTCAGTAGCCAGCTGCGCACCCATTCCATCAATACCCAGCTTGCCGGGTATGCCAGCACCAGGGTTGTGGAGCTGATCCCGGAGCACTTTCTGGCGAGCCATCCGGCCAGGGCGGGGAAGAGAGCCAGCACTGCTGCAAATGCCAGGGTAAGCAGTATCGCCAGAGGCAGGGTTATGCCACCAAACTGGGCAATGCTGTTGTGCAGCCAGAAAACACCAAAGCCCATGCAACCCAGGCCCCAGGCCCAGCCAATGGCAAAAGCCCGTGCCGGGCTGGCCTTTCGCCACAGCGCAAACAGGGCGGCAAGGGAGAGCACGGCAATCCACCCTTGGGAAAAAGGGGCAAACGCCAGCACCATTGTGCTGCCACCGAGAAAAGCGAGGAACAAGATCAGTATGGTGCTGCGTTTGTTGTCCATTTGGCTGAATCGGTTTTAGCCCGGAAATTGCACCAGGCTGCTGGTTTTCTTAAGGGCACCTCTATTAATTCTGTTTGAGCAGATTCGTGCATGAGGGCAGTGAGAACAAGGCGAAGATCGCAGCAAATACCCCAGGGCACCTTCTCTTGCGCAAGCGCAATTCACCTTGTAGCAGGC
>JALWMK010000013.1 GCA_027083925.1 Sedimenticola sp.
TTACCGATGAAATCAAGCGTCAGATCCGCCTGGGCGCAGATGACTTTGATGTGGCCATGGTGGAGATTGGCGGTACTGTGGGCGATATTGAATCCCTGCCGTTCATGGAGGCCATCCGTCAGATGGGTGTTGAGCTGGGCCGGGAGAACGCCCTGTTCATGCACCTGACGCTGGTGCCCTATATTCCCACTTCCGGTGAAATCAAGACCAAGCCCACCCAGCACTCGGTCAAAGAGTTGCGCTCAATCGGCATCCAGCCGGATGTGCTGCTGTGCCGTGCAGACCGCTCCCTGCCGGATACAGAGCGTAGCAAGATCGCATTGTTCACCAATGTACAGGAAAGGGCGGTGATTTCTGCGGTGGATGCAGATACCATCTACCGTATCCCCCTGCTGCTGCATGCGCAGGATCTGGATCAGATCGTAGTGGAGCAATTGCACCTGGACGTGCCGCGGGCTGACCTGACGGAATGGAAAAGGGTGGTCAAGGGGCTGTTCGATACCCGGCAGGAAATCGATGTCGCCATGGTTGGCAAATATGTGGACCTGACAGAATCCTACAAGTCGCTCAATGAAGCGCTGATTCACGCTGGCATCCAGACGGCTGCCAAGGTGAATATCCACTATTTTGATTCAGAAGAGTTCGAAGCTGGTGATCTTGGCAAGCTGGCGGATATGGACGCCATTCTGGTGCCGGGTGGCTTTGGCAGCCGGGGGGTGGAAGGCAAGATTGCTGCGGTGCGCTATGCGCGGGAGCAGCAGATTCCCTATCTTGGCATTTGCCTGGGCATGCAGGTTGCAGTCATTGAATACGCCCGGAACAAGGTGGGACTAAAAGATGCGAACAGTACAGAATTCAACAAGGGCACCACTGCTCCGGTAATCGCCCTGATTACTGAATGGCTGGAGGCAGACGGTTCCGTGGCGCAGCGGGATGAGCGCTCTGACCTGGGAGGCACCATGCGTCTGGGAGGGCAGGAATGTCTGCTGGCGGAAGGGTCTCTTGCGAGGAAGCTGTATGGCAGGGAGCGGATCGTTGAGCGCCACCGTCACCGCTATGAATTCAACAATCAGTACGGTGAGCTGTTGCAGGAAGAAGGCTTGCGTATTACCGGCACTTCCGCCGATGGTATGCTGGCGGAGATTGTAGAACTGCCTGGGCACCCCTGGTTCCTTGCCTGTCAGTTTCATCCTGAATTTACCTCCACCCCACGCTATGGCCACCCCTTGTTCAAGGGGTTTCTTCAGGCCGCTCTCGAACAGCACCGGAACAAGGAAGCCTGCACTTCATGAACCTTTGTGGCTTCGAGGTTGGGCTGGATCGCCCGTTGTTCCTGATAGCAGGCACCTGCGTGGTGGAGAGCCTGGATTCGGCGCTGGACACGGCAGCGGCGCTGAAGGAAATAACCGGGGAGCTGGGAATCCCGCTGATCTACAAGTCCTCCTTCGACAAGGCCAACCGCTCTTCCCACGAAAGCTTTCGCGGCCCGGGTATCGAGCAGGGGCTGAAAGTGCTGGAGCAGGTGCGCAAAGACCTGAACCTTCCGGTGCTTACCGATGTCCACGAAGACACGCCATTGAGCGAGGTGGCTGCTGTTGCCGATGTGCTGCAAACGCCTGCCTTTCTTTGCCGACAGACCAATTTCATTCAACGGGTCGCCGCCCAGGGCAGGCCTGTGAACATCAAGAAAGGCCAGTTTCTGGCGCCCTGGGATATGATCAACGTAGTGGAAAAGGCACGCGCCGCAGGCAATGCGCAGATTATGGTTTGCGAGCGCGGCGCATCTTTTGGCTACAACACCCTGATTTCGGATATGCGGGGTCTGGCCGTCATGCGCAATACCGGTTGCCCGGTAGTGTTTGATGCCACCCATTCGGTGCAGCAGCCGGGCGGGCTGGGAAAATCTTCCGGAGGGCAACGTGAACATGTGCCTGTATTGGCGCGGGCGGCAGTGGCTGCGGGCGTATCCGGGCTGTTCATGGAAACCCATGAACAGCCGGACCAGGCCCTGAGCGACGGGCCAAACTCCTGGCCCTTGGGGCGCATGCGCGAGCTGCTGGAAATCCTGCTGGAAATTGATGCCATGGTTAAACGCCGTGGCTTTGTTGAAGATGAGCTGCGTCATGTTTCTGACCCTGACCAAGGCATGCTGAATAGAACCTGAACCCGCGGATTCAGGTAGAACTTAGAAATAAAACTGTGGAGACGGCAAGATGTCGGAAATTATCAGCGTAAGGGCGCGGGAAATTCTGGATTCCCGCGGCAATCCCACTATAGAGGCAGATGTTTACACTGCGGATGGCGCCATGGGACGTGCAGTGGCGCCTTCCGGTGCTTCCACAGGCTCCCGCGAAGCACTGGAGCTGCGTGATGGCGACACCAGCCGCTATGGAGGCAAGGGCGTGCGCAAGGCCGTGGAGAACGTGAACACCCTCATCCGGGACGCCGTCAGCGGCATGGATGCGGGGGATCAGGTGACCCTGGATCAGCGCATGATCGAACTCGATGGCACGGAGAACAAGTCCAAGCTTGGCGCCAATGCCATACTGGCGGTGTCCCTGGCGGCTGCCCATGCCGCAGCCCAGGAAAACGAGCAGCCGTTGTACGAGTATCTGGGCAATGATAAATTTCGCTTGCCGGTGCCGATGATGAACATTATCAACGGAGGCGCCCATGCCGATAACAATGTGGACTTGCAGGAATTCATGATTCTTCCTGTTGGCGCACCAAGCATCCGTGAAGCGGTGCGCTATGGCGCAGAGGTTTTCCACGCGCTCCAGTCTGTGCTGGGCAAGCGCGGGCTGGCCACCACGGTTGGTGACGAAGGCGGTTTCGCGCCGAATCTGCGCTCCAATGAGGAAGCCATCGAGGTAATTCTTGAAGCCATTGGCAAAGCGGGCTACAAGGCCGGGGAAGATATTTACCTGGGTCTGGATGCCGCCAGTTCCGAGTTTTACAAGAACGGCAAATACCATCTCGCGTCCGAGAACCGCAGCTTCGATTCTGCCGGATTTTCCGAATACCTGGCGGATTGGGTAAGGCAGTATCCGGTTATCTCCATTGAAGACGGTATGGACGAGAGCGACTGGGAAGGCTGGAAACTGCACACCGAAATGCTGGGAGACAAGGTGCAGCTGGTTGGTGACGACCTGTTTGTCACCAATACCGCCATTCTGAACAAAGGCATTGACATGGGCGTGGCCAATTCCATCCTCATCAAGTTCAACCAGATCGGCACGCTCACGGAAACCCTGCAGGCCATTGAAATGGCGAAACAGGCGGGGTACTCCGCGGTCATTTCCCATCGTTCCGGTGAGACAGAAGATACCACCATCGCCGATCTGGCGGTGGCCACCAACACCGGGCAGATCAAAACCGGGTCACTTTCCCGTTCAGACAGGGTGGCCAAATACAACCAGCTGATGCGCATTGAAGACCAATTGGGTGACGCGGCTGTCTATGCCGGAAGGGGAGCCTTCCCCCTGACCTGATGCCCTGGTATTTTCGCCTGCTGTTTGTCGTATTGCTGGTTATGCTCCTTGTACTCCAGTATCGCCTCTGGGTGGGGCAGGGCAGCCTTGCAGAGGTTTTTCGCTTGCAGCAGCAAATCGAGAATCAGCAGCAACAGCTGTTACAAATGAAAGAGCGCAATGTGCGTCTGCGGGCAGAAGTGGAAAGCCTGAAAACCGGGCTGGAAGCGGTAGAGGCCCGGGCACGGTCTGACCTGGGCATGATTCGTGAAGGTGAAACCTTCTACCAGGTTATTGCTCCGGAAAAAGAGCAGTGAATCTCTTTGCAGTGGTGCCTGCTGCAGGCAGTGGCCAGCGCATGGGGGCGGGGCTGCCCAAGCAGTACCTGGCATTGCAGGGCCGCAAGGTTATTGATTGGTCCGTGCGGTCGCTGTTACGGCAGCCGGAGATTCAGCGGGTGGTTGTAGTTCTGGCTTCCCGGGATCCTCATTGGCAAACGACCCTGGTTCATGATGACCCCCGTGTGTGCACAACTGTTGGCGGCCCGGAGCGCGCTATTTCGGTGCTTGAGGGTTTGAAAGCATTGCGTGTTCATGCAAAAGAGTCTGACTGGGTGCTGGTACATGATGCGGCTCGCCCCTGCGTGCGCGAAGCAGACATCCAGCGGTTGGTGGAACAGATCGGGCAGGGGAATGGAACCGTGCTGGGCGCACCCGTGATTGATACCATGAAAAGAACCGATGCCACCGGCCATATTCTGGGCACGGTGGACAGAAACCTCCTCTGGCGTGCCTTTACGCCCCAGCTATTTCCGCTGGGACTGTTGTACAAAGCCTTGAAGGATGCATTGTCAGCAGGCATCACAGTGACGGACGAGGCCGGTGCAATGGAATGGGCGGGATATCAGTCATCGATGCTTGAGGGGGCTTCCTCCAATATCAAGATCACGCGGCCTGAAGACCTGGAGCTGGCGGCCTTCTACCTTTCCCATCGGTTGTAGGGCGCCTCTATTCATTCATGATTGGCATCTACGCACATGAGGGCAGCGATAACTTCGTCGCCTGCAGGGATCTAGGTGAGGGGCGTAAGCCGGGAGCGGAAGCGTTGAAAATCTTGCCAATCGCCTGCTACAAGGTGAATTGCGCTTGCGCAAGAGAAGGTGCCCCGTAGACAGTAAGCAACTGAATCCGTGGGTTCACACGTAAGCAGTAAACAGATACGCCCTTTCTCCGCAATTTCAGCGGATAGTTTTCCGGGTTATTCTCAATTGCTCCCGGACAAACATAGTCGATCGTCTATGTTGTAGATAAATTATATCGATTTCCATTTATGTTAGATCTGGGGATAATGCTCCTTAAGCGGTATTTGTGGGGCTGCAATTCACTTTCCTTGATGGCATGCCAACCGCGAACTGAATCATCAGAGATTACTGTAAATCATATTGGAGAACATGATGGCTAAAACCTACGATGCGGGCGTAAAAGAGTACCGCGAAACTTATTGGGATCCCAGCTATACACCAAAGGATACCGACATCCTTGCTTGTTTCAAGGTAACACCGCAGGATGGCGTGCCTCGTGAAGAAGTTGCTGCTGCGGTTGCCGCCGAATCCTCAACCGGAACCTGGACTACGGTATGGACTGACCTGCTGACCGACCTCGATTACTACAAAGGTGTTGCCTATGCCATGGAAGACGTGCCTGGCGACGACACTTGCTTCTATGCTTTTATCGCTTACCCCATTGATCTGTTTGAAGAAGGGTCTGTGGTCAACGTAATGACCTCCCTGGTTGGTAATGTATTCGGCTTCAAGGCGCTGCGTGCATTGCGCCTGGAAGACATCCGCTTCCCGATTGCCTACGTCATGACCTGTAATGGCCCCCCCCAGGGCATCCAGGTAGAGCGTGACCTGCTGAACAAGTATGGCCGCCCGATGCTGGGTTGTACCATCAAGCCAAAACTTGGCCTCTCTGCCAAGAACTATGGCCGCGCCTGTTATGAGGGCCTGCGTGGTGGTCTGGATTTTACCAAGGACGATGAGAATGTGAACTCCCAGCCCTTCATGCGCTGGCGCCATCGTTTCGACTTCGTCATGGAAGCCATCCTGAAAGCCGAAGCCGAGACCGGGGAGCGTAAGGGCCACTATCTGAATGTTACCGCGCCGACTGCTGACGAAATGATGCGCCGTGCCGAATATGCCAAGGAAATTGGTGCACCCATCATCATGCACGATTACCTCACTGGCGGTTGGGCAGCCAATACCCAGCTGGCGCAATGGTGTCAGGAAAACGGTATGCTGCTGCACATTCACCGCGCCATGCACGCGGTAATGGACCGCAATCCGCACCACGGCATCCACTTCCGTGTGTTGACCAAAATTCTGCGTCTGTCCGGTGGTGATCACCTGCATTCCGGTACCGTAGTGGGCAAGCTGGAAGGCGACCGCGATGCAACCCTGGGTTGGATCGACATCATGCGCGATTCCTATGTCAAGGAAGATCGTTCACGCGGCATCTTCTTCGATCAGGATTGGGGCGCCATGCCCGGCTTGTTCCCTGTTGCTTCCGGTGGTATCCATGTGTGGCACATGCCAGCCCTGGTTAGCATCTTTGGTGATGACTCTGTATTGCAGTTTGGCGGCGGCACCCTGGGTCATCCGTGGGGCAATGCTGCGGGCGCTGCAGCCAACCGTGTTGCAGTTGAGGCCTGTGTTCAGGCGCGCAACGAAGGTCGTGAACTTGAGAAAGAAGGCAAGGATATCCTTACTGCTGCGGCGAAGCACAGCCCAGAGCTGTCGGCCGCCATGGAAACCTGGAAGGAAATCAAGTTTGAATTCGACACCGTTGACAAACTCGACGTTTCTCACAAGTAACGATCGGGCCATGGCGCGGCGCGCTTGAGCGCCGTGCCATCCGACGAAAAAACAGGATTAATTTAGGAGCAAAAAATGCAAGATTATCAGTCAAGCTTGAGCGAACCTTCAAGCCGTAAGTTTGAAACCTTTTCCTATCTGCCGGACATGACGCCTGAGCAGATTCGCACCCAGATCGAGTATATCGTGAATAAAGGCTGGAACCCCGGCATCGAGCATACCGAGCCGGAGAATGCTGGTGGCCACTTTTGGTACATGTGGAAACTGCCCATGTTTGGTGAAACCGATGTGGATGCCATCCTGAAAGAAGTTGAAGCCTGCCATGCGGCACACCCGAACAATCATGTTCGCCTGCTGGGCTTTGACAACTTTGCCCAGTCTGCTGGTGCTTCCATGGTGATTTATCGCGGCAAAACCGTTTGATTTGTTGAGTGATTAGCTGTGATTAACCCGACCACGTTGGTTTTTGTGGCCGGGTTAATCAGGCGCTACTACGATGGATAAACCAAAACAGTATGTAGGCCTTGACAACGAAGTCAATGGCGGAATGACTACAATAGGAAAAATCATTCGCGATGCCCAGGTGTTTGGGCTGATTGATGAGAACGAAACCTGTGAAGGCTGGAACCTGGCTGGCGTTGATGCCCTGTTGCAAAAGGTCAATGCCGAATGGGACAAATATGGCTGCCTGGTCAGCCACCTGCCGGAAAATCTGGCGAAACGCCACCGTGAGATTCACGGAGCGGCATTTGAACGAGCCAAAGCCGCTGGTTGGTCTGGTGAAACAGAGACTGGCGATGAAGAATAGACCGGTTGTCTTTCGGCTCTTCCAACAGAATCCAATTCCTACATGAATGGGTAAATATTATGTCTGATGCAAGCGTAGATCCCAACCAGTACATCGTTAAGAGCGAACCCTACTATGAGCCGGTAGCAAGGGAAATTGAACTTTATGAGGCGGCCTACAATGTAAGGATGCCGATGATGTTGAAGGGTCCCACCGGTTGCGGTAAATCCCGTTTTGTCGAATACATGGCATGGAAACTGCAGCGCCCACTGATTACGGTAGCCTGCAACGAAGATATGACGGCTTCTGACCTGGTGGGCCGATTTCTACTCGACAAGGATGGTACCAAATGGCAGGACGGCCCCCTGGCCACTGCGGCGCGCATCGGCGCCATCTGCTATCTCGACGAAGTAGTGGAAGCACGTCAGGATACCACCGTGGTCATCCACCCGCTTACTGACCACCGCCGCACCCTGCCGCTGGACAAGAAAGGTGAGCTGGTTGAAGCGCACCCGGATTTTCAGCTGGTCATTTCCTACAACCCGGGCTACCAAAGCCTGATGAAAGATCTCAAGCAGTCAACCAAACAGCGTTTTGGCGGCCTTGATTTCGATTATCCCGAGGCGGATCTGGAAGTGGCGATTGTTACCAGGGAGTCTGGTGTTGACAAGGAGATGGCGGAAAAACTGGTTCAGATCGCCCATCGTGCGCGCAATCTCAAGGGGCACGGGCTGGATGAGGGTATCTCCACCCGCTTGCTGGTTTACGCCGGACAGTTGATTGTCAAAGGCATTGATGCGGAGGCAGCCTGCAGCATGACCATGATTACGCCGCTGACGGATGATCTGGATATGCGTGATACCTTGAATGCGTCAGTGCAGACCTTTCTGGGCTGAGCGGATTTAGCCCGGAAAATTCATGAATTGCACACGCCCTCGCTTGTTTCTTGTTTCCACAAGGCATTTTCTTCCATTGCCCGTAATCGTGGATACGGGACGCCTTCAGAAAATTCCTTGTGGAAGCAATCTCCTGCGTGATCATCACGCGAATGCATGGAATTTCCGGGGTAGTAGCTGGCGGCGGGCATCATGGCCAAGGTCACTGGCGTGACGGAAACAGCTTGAGGGTACTACATCATGTCGTCTATCAAACTAGAGGATTATTCCAGGTTTATCGAGGGAGTGGCGCCGGAAGTCAAGGATGTATTGGAGGGCACCTTCCAGGAGGCTGCTCGCGTCATGTCGCCGACTGGCCTGGAAGCGTATCTCGATGGAGCCGTTGCGCTGAGCAAACTGGGGCGCGGAAATGATCTGGTAGTCACCTATCTCCAGGAAATGCCCCTGGTAGTCAAGGAATGTGGTGAAGACATCATTGCCGACTGTATTACTGCGGCGATGAAAGTGTCTTCCATGACTTCCGGAGAGGTCATCACCCTGCTGTTCGCCAGTCTGCCAACAGCGGCCCGCTACCTGGGCGATGCGCAGCTGGTGCGTGGCTATCTGACCTTGATCCACCAACAGGCCTCCACTGCTGCCCGGGGCTTGCGTCCCATGCTCAATCATATTGAAGAGTTGCTGTCCAAGCTGACCCTGAGTGGCCTGCGCCGCTGGGCGAACTTTGGTGCTCAGGCTTACCGGCGTGATTTTGACAATCTCACTGCGTATTTCAACCTGGAATCAGCGGATAGCCGTGCCATGGTGGAGAAAGAGCGCCGTGGAGTGTTATTTGTCAAGATCCAGCGCAAACTCAATTTCTACCTGCGCGCCCTGTGGGGACGGGATTTCTTTCTGCGTCCCAGCGGAGCGGATTACACTGATTTTCGTCCCTTCATCGAAGACCGCATTCTGTATCTGCCCGATGCCCTGGACAACCTGGGTTCCGGAGACAACGCCATTCCCGGGCTGGAAGTATACCGGGCCACCGCCGCACACATGGCATCACACATGATGTACAGCAACAGTTCGGTATCTGCCGAGCAGCTCAGCCCCGCGCAGATGTTTTTTGTGGGCCTGCTGGAAGACGCACGGATAGAATACAAGGCAGTCAAGGTTTTTCCCGGGCTGAAAACGCTCTGGGCATCCATCATGCAGGTGCAATATGAGGAGCCTGTGGAGCATGAAACCGTGCCCGTACTGGAGCATCTTGCCCTGCAATTGCTTGACGGCAGTATCAAGGGTGATGATGAGCAGCTCAATGCTTTTGCGGAGAGATTTCACAATGAAATCGAAGTCAATCAGGATGACAATCATTCCTCCTGGATGAAAGGTATAGAACTCTATAACATCTTTGCCGGGCGCAAGGCAGTGCCCAGTCTGCGTATCCTGGAGCGTTACCGGATTCCCTATCGTGATGATAATCGTTTCATCTGGCATTTTGAGGATATCAACTGGGATAAGAGCTTCGATTTCATTGCTGCCAGCCAACGCCAGGTGCGCTACAAGGTCAGCCCCCTGATGATGGCCCACGAAGTGGATTGCGAACTGGCGGGAGATGATGCACAGGAGATCTGGATCTGCAGTGACGAGATGCGCCCCTACGAGGACGATCTGACAGACGCCACCGCGAGCTTCAACCAGATGTGGGGCAAGGAGCCGGTATCCGAACCCTATCACTACCAAGAATGGGATTATCAGATTCAGCTGCACCGCCCGGATTGGGCCACGGTATACGAACGTCGTCAGCCCAAGGGTGATCCCGAGGATATCAACAACATCCTGCTACAGCACAAACCCATTGCCCATCGTATTCGCCAGATCATAGATTTGCTGGCACCTGCGGGTGTACAGCGCCAGCGTGGCCTGGAAGACGGAGATGAAATTGACATCAATGCCGCCGTGGAAGCCATGATTTCCCTGCGTATGAATGAACAGCCCAACCCACGTATCACCATGCGCAATGTGCTCAAAACCCGTGACCTGGCTGTTGTGGTGTTGCTGGATCTGTCCGAGTCCACCAATGAAACCCTGGGTGAATCCGACAAAACGGTTTTGGAGCTAACTCGCGAGGCGGCAACCCTGTTGGCCACTGCTATTGAAGGGATTGGCGATCCTTTCGCATTGCACGGTTTTTCTTCCGACGGGCGGCATGATGTGCAGTACTACCGCTTCAAGGATTTCAACCAGCATTTTGATGACGAAGCCAAGGCGCGCCTTGCCGGAATGGAGGGAGGGTTGTCTACACGCATGGGGGCGGCTTTGCGCCATGCGGGGTGCCACCTGATGAAGCAACAGGAAAGGCGCAAGCTGATCCTACTGGTAACGGATGGAGAGCCGGCGGATATCGACGAAACCGACCCACAACATCTGCGCCACGATACCAAGAAGGCAGTGGAAGAACTCTATACCAAGGGCGTTCTCACCTACTGCCTGACCCTCGATCCCATGGCCGACAGCTATGTCAAGCGTATCTTCGGTGAAAACCACTATACGGTGATCGATCATGTGGATCGCTTGCCGGAACAATTGCCTTTGCTGTTTGCCAGCCTGACGGCCTAGGAAGCATGCCATCGCGTATCCATGACATGCCGGTCTATACCTCACGGGCCGATGAGCTGGAGGCGGCGCTGTATAACCTGTGGCGGCGGGCGCGCATCCGGCATCAGGTGCCGTTGCGCATGGAGCTGCCAGGTTTGAAGCAGATGGCGGTCATCATCGATGACGACTACTGGTTGGTGGTGGATCAGAATCAGAATGACCTACCGGTGCTGGCATGGGTGGACTTTCAGGAGGTGGGCCGGGATGCACTGCATACTTCTGTACCCTGCACCCTCAATTTCTACCACTTCATGGCCAGCGGCCTGCGGGTGCGGGTGCTCAATTGTATCGAGCGGGCGTTACTGGAAAGCCTCAAATAGCTTCATGACAATTCAGGCACTCATTTTTGATGTGGACGGCACCCTGGCGGAAACAGAAGAAATGCACCGCTGGGCATTCAACCGGATTTTCAGGGACCAGGGGCTGGACTGGCACTGGGATAAAAGCCTGTATGCAGATCTGCTGGCGGTTGCCGGTGGGCGTGAGCGGATTCATCACTACATTTTGCACTACCAGCCCAAGTTCAATGCCAGGCCCAACCTGGATAGCTGGGTGATGGATCTACAAGAACGCAAGACCCGCCTCTATGCCGAGGGCTTGTCGGAGGGGCGGATCTGCTTGCGTCCGGGAGTCGCACGCCTGATTCACCAAGCCGTTGAATCGGGCATGCGCATGGCTATCGCCACCACTACCAGCCTCTCCAACGTCCGGGCGCTATTTACTGCTACCCTGGGGTTGGATGTGCTGGATCAATTTGAGGTCATTGGTGCGGGCGAGCAGGCACAGAAAAAAAAGCCGGATCCGGCTATCTACCATTGGGTATTGCAGCAATTGGATTTGCCGGCCACGCAATGTCTGGCGCTGGAGGACAGCAGCAACGGTCTGCGTGCCGCTGCAGGGGCGGACATTCCCGTTCTGATCACGCCCGCGCTCTATACCCGGGAAGAGGATTTTTCTGCTGCCCGTTGGGTGATGACGGATCTGGGTGAGCCGGATCGACACCACCAGGTGCTAAGGGGTGATCTGGAAACCCCCGGGTGGATCGATCTGTCCGTTCTGACCCGTGCCTGACTCGGCATCAGGCAGGGCGAGGCTGCACCGGACATTGGTGGTAGTTTGCCGGGCCAGATCTTCTACGGGCAGGTTCTTCAGTTCAGCCAGAGTTTGCAGCACCTCGGGCAGGTATTCCGGGCTGTTTCTCTGGCCCCGGTGGGCGGTGCCACTCATACCGGGAGCATCGGTTTCCAGCACCATGGACTCCACAGGGAGTTGTCGGGCCAGTTGGCGCAGCCTGGTTGAGCGTTCATAGGTCAGCATGCCGCCGAATCCCAGGCAAAACCCCAACCGTATGTAGGCTTTGGCCTGCTGCAGGCTGCCATTGAAGGCATGGGCAATGCCACCTTTGGGCGGGTAGCGTTTGAGCAGTTTCAATGCCGTATCGTGAGCCTTTCGGCAGTGCAGGATTACTGGCAATTCCTGTTCGGCAGCCAGCTTGAGCTGCATCTTGAAAAAGCACAACTGCCGTTCGGGATCCAGGTCACTGCGCATGAAATCCAGGCCGATTTCCCCCACGGCAATGATTTTCCGATTTTCCAGGCAGGAACCCAGTTTCTCCAAATCGGCCATTCCATGTTCATCGAGAAAGAAAGGGTGCAGTCCCAGCGCACCAAAGACATCAGCGTGCCTCCGGCAGAGTTTGACAATCTGCGGCCAGCGTCTTGCCGTGGTGCCGGGCACGATGAATCCCCGTACACCGAGTTTTCTGGCATTTTCCAATACCTGTTCACGATCTTGGTCGTAGTCGGGAAAATCCAGATGGCAGTGGCTGTCAATAATGGCGGCTGTCTTCAATGATACGCTGGCTTTCTTCGTGAATGAATTTCAGAAAGGCCTGGCTGACCAGGTTGAGTTGTCGGTCTGCGGCGTGAACCGCGTACCAATGGCGGTGCAGGGGAAAGCCCTGGACATCCAGAAGGTGAATCTTGCCGCTTTCCAGTTCAAGCCGCAGGTTGTGCTGGGACATGACCGAAATACCCAGCCCCGCCATTACGGCCTGCTTGATGGCTTCGATGCTGCCCAGCTCCATGTAGGGTTCCAGCTGCAGATTTTGGTGGGAGAACAGCTGATCCGTGGCCAGGCGTGTGCCCGAGCCGATCTCCCTGAGTAGAAAGCGTTCCCTGAGCAAGGCTTTCAGGGGGATGGAATGTTTATTGGCCAGATGATGCCGGGGAGGCGCAATGACCACCAGGTCATTGTCCAGAAATGCGGAAGCCGTGACCGGCAGATCTTCAGGCACCTTTCCCATGATGAACAGGTTGTCCGTTTGCTCCTGAAGCCTGAGCAGCACGTTCTCCCGGTTGGTGACGCACAGGCGGGGTTGCACTTCAGGGTAGCGCTGGATGAATGCACCGAGCAGGCGGGGCATGAAATACTTGGCTGTTGTGATCACAGCGATGCGCAACTCCCCCTTGATTTCACCCGTCAGCGAGGAAATCTCCGCACCCAGTAAATCAAGCCGCGAAAGGATATCCTGCGACGCTTCCAGGGTTCTACGGCCCACCAGCGTCAGTTCCAGTTTCTTCCCGCGGCGCTCGAACAGCGGCAAGCCGATGGCGTCGCTCAGTTTCTTGATCTGCATGGAAACCGTTGGTTGGGTGAGATACAGGGCGTTTGCGGCTTGGGTATAACCTCCATGCCTGGCTACCGCAACAAGAATTTGCAGTTGGCGCAAGGTGGTGGTGCGGGCGAGGGTATCGCTGGAAAGGCTAATCATGGAATGGAAATTTGGGCAGGATGGAGCAGGTGAAAAACAAGCGTTTTTAATAGCATAAGGGTACCCCGAATCATTCAGCTTTCGTCATACCAGCGCAGGCCGGTGTGTAAAGTTTTCAAGAACCTGCGGGTTCCGGCCTCGGCAATTGCCCGACAACTGCTTCTGCGTTGTTCCACTACGATCCTTCCCTGCTATCTATCCTGCATTGCGCTGCTTTGTTCCACCCATGGGTTCGTGCGCCGAAATGCCAATTTACACGATAAATAGAGGCGCCCATAAGTCAGCAGGTTCTTTCCCTGGTCAGGCAGACCAAGCACATACTGTCAATAACACGCATGCCGGAAAAGGCGCGCCTGACGGTCACAGGATCAAGACATTCTACCCCTATGGCGGCCGGGGAGTTGAGTTTTCTGGGAATCTGCAGCTATGGTGTCAATTTTGTCCCGGAACTGGGTGAGTATGTAGGAACCCGCGAGATTAACCCGGAAATTGCACATCCTGGTGCAATTTCCGGGTTAACGCCCACCACAGGGAAATTCCCGCAGAAATCAGGCATAATACGCGTTTTTTCAACGATCCGCCCTGCGGGCAGAGAACGGATTATGCAAGCACTGGTTGGAGTGATCATGGGTTCCAGTTCGGACTGGGAGACCATGCGTCACGCTACAGAGACCCTGGAGAAGCTGGGTATCCCCTTCGAAAAAGAAGTGGTATCCGCCCACAGAACCCCGGACAAGCTGTTCCAGTACGCGGAGCAGGCCCGTGGGCGGGGTATAGAAGTCATCATCGCCGGTGCTGGCGGCGCTGCGCATCTGCCGGGCATGGTGGCGGCAAAAACCAGCTTGCCGGTGCTGGGCGTGCCTGTGCAATCCAGAGCGTTGAATGGCATGGATTCCCTGCTTTCCATCGCGCAAATGCCCGCGGGTGTTCCTGTGGGAACGCTGGCCATTGGTCAGGCTGGCGCGGTGAATGCGGCGTTGCTGTCGGCATCCATACTGGGCAACAAGTATGAGGAGATCTGCAGCGCCCTGGATGCTTTCCGCACCCGGCAAACAGGAATCGTGCTGGATCATCCCGATCCTGCCGTCAGCTCATGAAGATCGGCATTCTTGGCGGCGGGCAACTGGCGCGCATGCTGGCTCTGGCGGGGTACCCCCTGGGGCTGGGTTTTGTGGTGCTGGAACCCGCGGCCGACGCCTGCGCCGCACCGCTGGCCGGACACATACAGGCCGCCTACGATGATCCCGACGCCTTGCAGCAGCTGGCTGCCAAAGTCGAGCTGGTGACCTATGAATTTGAAAGTGTACCCGCAGCTGCGGTGGAACAGCTGGGCGCATCCCTGCCGGTTTACCCTCCCGCAAATTCCCTGGCCATGGCAAGAGACCGCAGCCATGAAAAAAACCTGTTCCGCGAGCTGGGAATAGAAACGGCGCCTTTTTTCGAGGTACATGACCTGCAGACCCTGCGGCTGGCGGTGGAGCAAATCGGCTTTCCTGCCGTGCTCAAGACCCGCACCCTCGGTTATGACGGCAAGGGCCAGCAGGTCTTGCGCGCCGGCGATGATTTGCAGGTAGCCTGGGAAACTATCGGCCAGGCACCGGCCATCCTTGAAGGACTGATAGGATTTGAAAGGGAAGTTTCCCTCATTGCCGTGCGCAGTGTTTCCGGAGAGCTGGCGTTTTACCCTCTGGCGGAAAATCACCATGAAAACGGCATTCTGCGCCTGTCCACCTGTCTGCACGATGATCCGATGCAAGCGCGCGCAGAAAACTATGCCCAACGCTTGCTGGAAAACCTGAATCATGTGGGGGTTTTGGCCATCGAGTTCTTCCAGATCGGATCGCATCTGCTGGCGAATGAAATGGCGCCCAGAGTACATAACTCCGGCCACTGGACGATCGAGGGCGCCGAAACCAGTCAGTTTGAAAACCACCTGCGAGCAATCCTGGGACTTCCCCTGGGTGGCACAGCCGCAGTAAAGCATGTGGCAATGATAAATCTGATCGGGGAATTGCCGGATGCATCTGCCATCCTCGGGTTGAAAAACACGCATCTGCACCTGTACGGCAAAGCGCCGCGGATAGAGCGCAAAATTGGGCATATCACGGTTCGGGAAACATCTGAACAGGCGCTGCAAGAACGGCTTTTGCAACTGAAAAATCTAATTTGATTTCTAATAAAAGTTTATAACTACATGAAAAACAAGCTATTATAATGAGTGAGATTTTCTGGTTTGCCCTGGCTGTAGTTGCCGGGCTGGTTGTTTTGGTTTGGAGTGCTGACCGGTTTGTTGCCGGGGCGGCCGGATTGGCGCGGGTGATGGGTATTTCTACCCTGATCATTGGTTTGACCATTGTTGCTTTTGGCACCTCTGCGCCGGAAATGCTGGTTTCCGCCATGGCAGCCCTGCAAGGCAACAGTGGTCTGGCCATTGGCAACGCTGTCGGGTCAAATATTGCCAATATGGCGCTGGTATTGGGCGTTACCGCACTTATCGCCCCTCTGGCTGTGCAATCGAAAACCCTGAGCAGGGAATTTCCCCTGATGCTGATCGTGATGCTGGCGGCCTGGGCGTTGCTCTGGAATGGCCAGCTTTCCCGCCTGGACGGAGTGCTGCTTCTGGCGGGCATGTTTGCTGTGGTATTGTGGACGATTCATCTTGCGCGCACCACCGGCGCTGATGATCCACTCATTGAAGAACTGGTGGAAGAGATCCCCGAATCCATGCCCAAAGGGCGCGCCTGGTGGCTGCTGTTGTCCGGGCTGGCCCTGTTGCTGGCAAGTTCCAAGCTGCTGGTGTGGGGCGCCGTGGGGATCGCACAGTTCTATGGAGTAAGTGATCTGGTGATTGGCTTGACCATCGTTGCCATTGGTACTTCCCTGCCCGAACTGGCAGCTTCTGTGACCGCTGCCCGCAAGCAGGAACATGACATTGCTGTGGGTAACGTGGTGGGCTCTAACCTGTTCAATATCCTTGCGGTGCTGGGTATTGCCGGCAGCATTGGTCCCAGTGAGGTTGACGGTGCGGTGCTGTATCGGGATTTCCCCCTGATGTTGGTGCTGGCGGTGGCTCTGTACATTATGGCGCGAGGCTTCAGCCGCAGTGGGCACGGGCTGATCAAACGCTGGGCAGGAGCAATCCTGCTGCTGGTGTTTCTCGGCTACCAGAGCAGCCTTTTTCTGACGGTGGCGGGTAGCCCTGCAACCTCTGCCGGGTTGTAGGTTATGTTTCCGGATTTTCGGTATAATTCCAGTTTTTGCCTGCCTTAAGAAAACAAAACATATGAAAAAACTGGAGCATGCTCTTGAAAGTTTCATGTTCAACAGCCGCTGGTTGCTGGCCCCTTTTTATGTAGGGCTGATACTGGCCATGGCGCTGTTGATGGTGATGTTCTTCAAGGAATTTCTGCATTTGGTGCCCCTGGCACTGTTTGGTGCGCCCGGCCCCCATGTTATTCTGGGAATACTGGCGCTCGTCGATTTGGTGCTGGTGGCGAATCTGATGTTGATTATCGTTTTTGCCGGGTACGAGAACTTTGTATCCCGTATCGATGTGGCGGATCACGATGATCGTCCGGAATGGATGGGCAAGGTGGGATTTACTGACCTTAAGATCAAGCTCATCGGTTCCATCGTTGCCATTTCAGGCATCGAATTGCTGAAGTTGTTCATGAATATCGCCGAGGTTTCCCAGCAGGAACTGGCATGGAAGGTAGGCATACATATGGCGTTGGTCGTTTCCGGAGTGCTGTTTGCACTCATGGACAGAATTGGCGGCAGTAACCGCCACTAGGTAAAAAAACATGTTGCGAAAAATACTGGTAGCAAACCGTGGCGAGATTGCAGTGCGCATTATCCGCGCCTGCGCCGAGATGGGTATTCGTTCCGTGGCCATCTACACCGAGGCGGACATGTACGCCTTGCACGTCAAGAAGGCGAATGAAGCCTTCAGCATTGGTGAAGATCCTGTCGCGGGTTATCTGAACATTCACCGTATCGTCAATCTGGCGGTGCAGGCGGGCTGTGATGCCATCCATCCCGGTTATGGTTTTCTGTCGGAAAATGCCGATTTTGCCGCCGCCTGCGAGCGCCGTGGCATTAGCTTCATCGGCCCCAGCGCGGATGTGATCCGGCGCATGGGAGACAAGACCGAGGCACGCAAGGCCATGATAGCCGCAGGTGTGCCGGTAACACCGGGCACCGAGGAAAATCTCTCTGGCCTGGAAGAAGCGCTGGAAGTGGCCGCAGGCATCGGCTATCCGGTAATGCTCAAGGCAACTTCCGGTGGTGGTGGTCGAGGCATACGTCGTTGTGACTCGCCGGATGACTTGAGCAAGAACTACGGCCGGGTGATTTCCGAAGCCACCAAAGCGTTTGGCCGTGCAGAAGTGTTCATGGAAAAATGTATTGTCAGCCCCCGGCATATCGAATTGCAGGTACTGGCGGACAGCCACGGGAACTGTATTCACCTCTACGAAAGAGATTGCTCCATACAGCGCCGCAACCAGAAACTGATTGAAATTGCGCCTTCTCCGCAGCTGGACGAGGGGCAGCGCCAGTATCTGGGTGGTCTGGCGGTGATTGCGGCCAAGGCGGTGGGATATTCCAGCGCAGGCACGGTGGAATTTCTCATGGATCAGGACCACAGGTTCTATTTCATGGAAATGAACACCCGCATACAGGTGGAACATACTATCTCGGAGGCCATTACCGGTGTGGATATTGTCGAAGAGCAGATCCGTATTGCTGCGGGTTTGAAGCTGCGTTTCCAGCAGCATGAAATCCAGCGCCGGGGCTATGCCATTCAGTTCCGCGTAAATGCGGAAGATCCCAAGAATAACTTCCTGCCAAGTTTCGGACGGATTTCCCGCTACTACGCCCCTGGCGGGCCGGGTGTGCGTACGGATACGGCGATCTATACCGGCTATACCATACCGCCGTTTTTCGACTCCATGATCGCCAAGGTAATTGTCTGGGCGTTGACCTGGGAAGACGCCATCAGCCGCGGCGAGCGCGCCCTCAAGGATATGGAGGTGCATGGCATTCGCACCACCAAGCTCTACTACGAGGAAATTCTTCACCATCCTGAATTCCGGGCCGCCAATTTTACGACTTCGTTTGTGGAAGATCATCCGGAATTAACCGAGTACACCGAAAAACAGTGCAAGAGCGATGTTGCTGCGGCGATCGCCATAGCAGTAGCCGCTCATGCTGGCTTGTAACAGGTAAAATCTATGTCAAAAATACAAATTACCGATGTCATTCTGCGTGATGCGCATCAGTCCCTTATTGCTACCCGCATGCATACCGAAGATATGCTGCCTGCCTGTGAGAGGCTGGACAGCGTAGGCTACTGGTCGCTGGAGTGCTGGGGAGGGGCCACCTATGACGCCTGCCTGCGATTCCTCAAGGAAGACCCCTGGGAACGCCTGAGGAAGTTGCGCGAGGCGCTGCCCAACACCAAACTGCAAATGTTGCTGCGTGGGCAGAACTTGCTGGGCTACCGGCATTACGCAGATGATGTGGTAAAGGCTTTTGTTATCAAGGCTGCAGAGCAGGGCATGGATGTATTCCGCATCTTCGATGCGCTGAATGACATTCGCAACCTGCGTACCGCTATCGAAGCCACCAAAGAAGCGGGCAAGCATGCCCAGGGCACGATTTGCTATACCGTGAGTCCGGTGCATGACACCGCCGGTTTTGTGAAAATGGCCAGGGGCCTGGAAGATATGGGCTGCGACAGCCTGTGCATCAAGGATATGGCGGGTCTGCTGACCCCCTTTGCTACGGAGGAGTTGGTCAAGGCGTTGAAGGATGCAGTGGATCTTCCCCTGCAGCTCCATTCCCATGCCACTTCCGGGTTGGCGGAAATGTGTCACCTCAAAGCCATAGAAAATGGTTGTGACCGGGTGGATACGGCGATTTCTTCCTGGGCCGGCGGCACCAGTCATCCACCTACAGAGTCCCTGGTCGCCGGCCTGAAGAATACGCCGTATGACACTGGACTGGATCTGGAGCTGCTGCAGGATATCGGCATGTATTTCTACGAAGTGCGCAAGAAATACCACCAATTTGAAAGTGAGTTTACCGGTGTGGATACCCGGGTTCAGGTCAACCAAATTCCTGGCGGCATGATCTCCAATCTGGCGAATCAACTCAAGGAACAGAATGCCCTGGGACGCATGACGGAAGTCATGGAGGAGATCCCCCGGGTGCGCAAGGATCTGGGATATCCGCCCCTGGTCACCCCAACTTCGCAGATTGTCGGAACCCAGGCGGTGCTGAACGTGCTTACTGGAAAACGCTATGAAACCATCACCAATGAAGTAAAGATTTATCTTCAGGGCGGTTACGGCAAGGCGCCCGGTGAAGTGGATAAGAAGCTGCGGCGCAAGGCCGTGGGTGATCAGGAAGTGATCGAAGTGCGCCCGGCCGATCTGATTCCGCCGGAACTGGATCAGCTGCGCAAGGAAATCGGTGATCTGGCCCAGTCGGATGAAGACGTGTTGTCCTACGCCATGTTCCCCGAAATTGGCCGGCAGTTTCTGGAACAGCGTGCGGCAGGAACTTTGCAGTCTGAACCACTGGAGCCGCCTCCCGGTGACGGCCCCCAGGAACGGGCGCCAACGGAATTCAATATTGTGCTGCATGGCGAAACCTACCATATCAAGATGACTGGCGCCGGGCACAAGGGGCAGCCGGAAAGGCATTTCTACATGACCGTAGACGGTGTGCCCGAAGAAGCCGTGGTGGAGACGCTGGACGAAATCGTGCTTACCGGTGGTACCGAGGGTGCGGTGCATGAGAACATCGCCGGACGCCGCCCCAAGGCCGCCAAGGAAGGACATGTGACCACCTCCATGCCGGGAAGCATCGTAGAGGTGCTGGTCAACGAAGGCGACAGCATCGAAGCGGGGCAGGCGGTGCTGATCACCGAAGCCATGAAGATGGAGACCGAGGTACAGGCACCCATCAGTGGCACCGTAACCGGCGTATTTGTACAGAAAGGGGATGCCGTAAATCCGGAAGAGGCTCTTGTCGAAATCGAAGCCTGACGGCGTACGCATCGGCCTGGCCCTGGGCGGCGGCGCTTCCCGGGGTTGGTCGCATATTGGCATTATTCGTGCGCTGGAAGAGATGGGGGTGCGACCCGATGTCATCGCCGGGTGTTCTATCGGCGCCATTGCAGGCGCAGCCCGTGCGAGCAATAACCTTGACAATCTGGAAGGCTGGGTGCGCTCGTTGCGTCGGCGTGATGTTGCTGCTTTCTTTGACATTGGCTGGAGACTGAAAGGGCTTGTCGATGCGGAACGACTGAGAAACTTCCTGCATGAATATGTAGTGAATGAAGGCTGTCTGATCGAGGACATGGAGATGGCCTACGGCAATGTTGCAACTGATCTTGGTAATGGCCGTGAAATCTGGTTTAGCAGTGGAGAAGTGCTGTCTTCGATCATGGCTTCTATCGCATTGCCCGGGCTGTTTGCGCCGGTTCGTTTCAACGGGCGCTGGCTAGTGGATGGGGGATTGGTCAATCCTGTTCCGGTTTCCCTTTGTCACGCCCTGGGGGCCGAAGTCGTGATTGCGGTAAATCTCAATGCGGATATCCTCGGCAAGCATTTGTCGTCGAAAAAACCGGACCTCGCGGCAGAAAGTGGAGCGATTGACGGTATTTTGGGAACAATAAAAAGCTATTCATCCAACCTTTTCCCGGACAACCGGGAAGATGCCCCTCCTGGCATGTTCGATGTGCTGGCAAGCTCTGTCAATATTACCCAGGACAGGATTACCCGCAGCCGCATGGCCGGTGATCCTCCGGATATCCTTCTTGAGCCGCGCTTGGCTGATATTGGTTTGCTGGAGTTTCACCGTGCAAGTGAGGCGATTGCAGAAGGCGAACGCTGTGTGCAGCGCATGCGGCCAATGATTGAATACACCATGGAAAATGTTGCGCGATTGTTTGGGAAAAGCTGAGTTTACAGAATCGTAGGCCCCGGCTCGGCTGCATAGGCAGCCGGCGGCAATCAATGGATCACAGGGCAGGGAACCTGATTTGAGTGCAGAAGCGGACAACAATGCCGTCTTGATCCAAAATCTGGATCAACGGGTTAGGCGAGAGCAATTCAAGCTTTTGTCCAGCCACTTGCCTGTGGTGTTATCGGGAAGCTTGCTGGTGGCCGTGCTTCTCGCGTGGGGATTCTGGGGCAGTGCCGACCATGTAGTGATCGGTGCCTGGCTGACCGTATTGACCATCGTAATCTTTCTGCGCCTGATACTGTCGCACTATTTCAGGCACCAGCCCAGGAGTCGTCTGAACGACTCCTGGCTGAAAAAAACCCTGCTTGCCAGCTCCTTCGTTTCCGGCTGTTTGTGGGGAAGCGCCGGATTGCTGTTTTTCGACCCGGACAACGCCTACGGATTTGCATTGCTGGTTATCGTACTCGGCGGTCTGGTTGCCGGCTCCCTGGGTTCCCACTCCTATTACTATCCGAATTTTCTGCTGTTCGTGATCCCGGAATTTCTGCCGTTGACGGGTAAATTGCTGATCATGGAAGACGATTCCTACACATTGATTGCACTGTTGATGATCCTGTTCCTGCTCCTGAATCTGTACTACGCAAAAAAATATGCGGACATGATCGAGCGCTCCATCCGGCTGCAATTTGCCAATGATGCCTTGTTGCAGAAATTGCAGGCCTCCAACCGGGAATTGCATAAATACTCCTATACGGATCCATTGACGGGGATTGGCAACCGCCGCCAATTCGACATGGATTTCGAACAGACCTGGCAAAGTGCAAGCACGACCAAAGCCCCGGTTTGCCTGATTCTGATGGATGTCGATTACTTCAAAGCCTACAACGACGCCTATGGCCACCCCCAAGGTGATCAGGTGCTGAAAAAGATCGCCTTGGTGCTGTTGCAGGTTTGCGAAAAATACAAGGTGAGAGGTCGGCCCATGCGTATTGGCGGGGAAGAGTTCGCCCTGCTGTTAAAGGGTGACCTGGAACTGGCGAAAAATACCGCAGAAGCCACACGGGGAGCCGTGTACAACATGAAAGCAGATGCCGGGGTGGATCGTGCCGTGACAGCCAGTTTTGGTGTGGCGATGGCTTATCCGGGCGAAGGGGAGACATGCACGGCATTGTTTCGTGCGGCGGACGAAGCTTTGTATGAGGCGAAGACGGCAGGCCGGAATTGTGTAATTGTGTCTGCGCAGAAAGCTTCAGAAAACATGGCTAAACCCACTTAAATCGGTCATAATCCCCAGCTCATCCCGGATGTGTATCCCGGAAATATCCTGGCTCTGGTGCTCAGGATAAATTGTTTATGGCGGCCGTATCGGTCCCCTCGCAACACTCAGCTGTGAACCCGGTCAGGCCCGGAAGGGAGCAGCCGCAGCAGTGACAGTGTGTGCCGGGGTGTGGCTGGTACGGTTGCCACCAGTTTTTTGTAAATCTTCTATGTCCTATCAGGTATTAGCGCGTAAGTGGCGACCCCGAACCTTTGAAGAGCTGGTGGGGCAGGAGCATGTTGTGCGCGCACTGAGCAATGCCCTGGATCATGACCGCCTGCATCATGCGTATCTGTTTACCGGAACCCGCGGGGTTGGAAAAACCACCCTGGCGCGCATCCTGGCAAAATCCCTGAATTGCGAAAAAGGCATCAGCTCCACTCCCTGTGGGGAGTGCAGCATTTGCCAGGAAGTGGACGATGGCCGCTTCGCGGATCTGCTGGAAGTGGATGCTGCTTCCCGCACCAAAGTGGATCAAACCCTGGAGCTGCTGGAGAACGTGCCCTTTGCGCCCATCCGTGGCCGCTACAAGGTATACCTCATTGATGAAGTGCACATGTTCTCCAATTCCAGCTTCAATGCCCTGCTAAAGACCCTGGAAGAACCACCGCCCCACGTCAAATTTTTACTGGCGACCACAGATCCGCAAAAAGTGCCGGTCACTGTACTCTCGCGCTGTCTGCAGATGAACTTGAAGCGTATGCCGCCGGAGCAGATCCGCGGGCAGTTCGAATACATCTTGCAGGCGGAAAAAGTGGAATGGGAGGCACCGGCACTGGACTTGCTGGCCAGGGTGGCGGATGGCAGCATGCGCGATGGGTTGAGCATTCTGGATCAGGCCATTGCCTTTGGCGGCGGGCGGGTCAGGGAAGAAGATGTAAAAACCATGCTGGGCGTGGTTGTGCAGGATCAGCTGCCGCAACTGTTGCGGGCAGTTATTGACAATGATGCCGCTGCGGTACTGGAGCAAGTTTCCATGGCAGCCCGGCAGTCACCGGATTTTTCCACCCTGCTCAAGGATCTGCTGTTGCTGCTGCACCGTATCGCCCTGCACCAGGCTTCTCCTGGAGCCGCGGATGCCGGTTGGGGCGATGTGCAGGCACTGCAGGAGCTTGCAGGGTTGCTGCACAGGGAAGATGTACAGCTTTTTTATGAAATTGCCTTGCGCGGCCAGAGGGACTTGCCTCTCGCGCCGGATCCGCGCAGTGGTTTTGAGATGATCCTGCTGCGAATGCTGGCCTTTCGCCCGCTAGCGCCGGGAGCGGATGTCGGCCGGGCGCCTGGTCGCCAGCCATCACCTTCCGGCCATGCCGGGGGAAAAGGCAGGCCTGCTTCTGCTGGAAATGAGGCGCCGGCCGGGCAAAAAAAGCCGACGGGGCAAGTGCAAGAACCGGCGCCGACGCCACAGGGAAGTAGTATTGATCTGAAGGATTGGCATTGCTTGCTGCCGGTATTGAGGCTGGGAGGGGTTACCTCTCAATTGGCGGCACACTGTACGGTAAAATCCTGGCAGGATGATTGCTTGCTGCTTACTCTCAATCCTACTGGTGGTGCCTTGGCAGGTTCCATGCCCCGGAAAAAGTTACAAAAGGCATTGGAAAACTATCTGGGGCGGAGTATCCGGATGGACATCAAAGTGGCGGAAGCTGCTGAGGAAACACCAGCCCAGATTGCCGAGCGCCAGCACCGGGAAAAGCAGGCCGCAGCCGTGCTCGCTATGCAGAATGACCCGGTGGTACAGGTGCTGAAAGAAGATTTCGATGGCGAATTGCTGGTGGACAGCATCAAACTCAATAGTAACTAAATCTAGGTGATGTTATGAAAGGTGGTATAGGGAACCTGATGAAACAGGCCCAGAAAATTCAGGCTGATATGCAAAAGGCCCAGGAAGAGCTGGCAAAGGCGGAAATAACCGGGGAATCCGGTGGTGGCCTGGTTAAGGTCACCATGAATGGCCGTCATGAAGTGCGCCGCGTGGAGATTGACGATTCCCTGGTGGGAGATGACAAGGATATGCTGGAAGACCTGGTGGCGGCGGCCTGCAACGATGCCGTGCATCGTATCGAGGAAAAAACCAAAGACCAGATGAGCGGCCTGACTGCTGGTCTCTCTCTGCCTCCGGGTATGAAGCTGCCGTTCTGAAATGACAGGCAACTCCCTGCTGCAGCAACTGATGGACAGCTTCTGCTGCCTGCCCGGCGTAGGGCCAAAAACTGCCCAGCGTATGGCATTCCATATTCTTGAGCGTGACCGCGATGGCGGCCGCCGGCTTTCCCGGCTGTTGGTGCAGGCGGTGGACAATATCGGCCATTGCCAGCGTTGCCGTATCCTCAGTGAAAATGACCTGTGCGGGCTGTGCACCAATGAGCAGCGCAACGATGTCCAGCTTTGCGTGGTGGAAACACCCGCAGATGTGCTGGCCATCGAACAGGCGACGGATTATCACGGGCGGTACTTCGTGCTGGGAGGCAGGCTTTCACCACTGGATGGCATTGGTCCGCGGGAGATCGGCCTGGATCAACTGGCGGGCATTCTGGCGGAGGGCAGGGTGGAGGAGTTGATTCTGGCCACCAATCCAACGGTGGAAGGCGAGGCTACTGCGCAATACATCAGTGATATGGCCGCAGACAAGGATATCCAGGCAACCCGTATCGCCCACGGCGTCCCCCTTGGCGGGGAGCTGGAATATGTAGATGGCGGCACTTTGGCACATGCCTTTGTGGGGCGTCGCAAAGTGGGAATCTGATCGGAATCAGGAGAGGATTATGACAGACTGTATATTTTGCAAGATCGTTGCGGGCGATATTCCTGCAGATATCATCTACGAAGATGAGGATGTTCTGGTGTTTCGGGATCTGAATCCCCAGGCGCCCACCCATGCGTTGGTGATTCCCCGGTGCCATATCCCCACGCTCAATGATCTGCGGCCGGAAGATGCACAGCTGGTCGGAAAAATGTCCTTGGCGGCAACAACTGTTGCCCGCCAGGAAGGTATTGCCGACGAGGGGTATCGTGTTGTATTCAACTGCAATGCCGGCGCAGGGCAGACCGTATTTCATATCCATATGCATGTGCTGGGCGGGCGTCCCATGGGCTGGCCGCCGGGCTGAACCCGGACGCCAGCCGGATAGAAACTCACGGCATATCAGGGGAGCAGGTTGTTTCCCGCCCTGAAAACACCACCACTTACGGAAAACCCGGGTTTAAGTTCTACCTGTGGTGCGGAATACAGGACGTGCGCACTCTTGCCTACGACAACCCCCTGGGCTGATCCGGCAGTGATCGAGGATTCGGTTGAGCAGTGAAAATCCTCCTCATACAGTATCGGGCCGGGAATGACTTCATCGGCCAGGGGGCAGCTATCAGGAATGTCCTTGAGCAATCGCAGATTGATGCCGTCATGTGTTCTGCCGCCATCGAGCAAGGATGCCTTGGTGCCATCCCAAAAAGTACCATTCCGGGCGTAAAACCCTTCATGA
>JALWMK010000014.1 GCA_027083925.1 Sedimenticola sp.
TAATTGAGTGATATGTTTTCCTGGCAAGCCTTTCTCCTCATATGAGCAAAAAATACTTATCAGGCTTGGCACTCAACCGGTCAAGATAATTGTCGCCTGACCGGACAGGTTAATTGTCGTCTAACAGACTTTCTCACCATGGTCAGTAATAGCAGCTTGATCGCAGCCCGGTATTGCGGCGATGTCCCAACCCGGTCCATGTACCGATACATCAGTCCAATCTCTGCCGGTGTCAGCGCGCGGTCACGCGGCTCAAATCTGGCGATCGTGGATGGACGCACCATTTCCGCAGGGTTTTCCACATTCTGCCCACGTTCAATTGCCCAGCGATAGACCTGCAACACCACTTCCCGGACATGCACCGCCGTGGCCGGTGCTCCCCTTTCGACGATGGCATCGGTCAATGCGCGCAAATCCTCATGCGTGATTTCGGTCAGCTTTTTGTTGCCAAACTGCTTTTTCAACTCGCGTTCGTATACCGACTTGCGCATGTCGCGTGTCGAGTCAGCCATCTGATAACCACGCAGCCATTTGCTAGCCCAGGCACCGAACGTCTCGGCATTCTTCACACGCTTCTTGTCGCGCGCCTTTTCCTTTGCCGGTGATTTTCCGGCCGCGATCATCTTCTTTGCTTCGCTGAGTCGTTCCCGTGCTTCTGAAAGCGTGACGCCACGCTTGCCATACCGGCCTATCGTCAGCGTCTCCTGACGTCCGTTAACCGAGTAGTTGTATCTGAAAGAGATGGTTCCGGCTGGTGTCACCGCAACATAGAGCCCATCACGGTCGTTCACTTTGTAGAGTTTGTCCTGGGGCTTCAAATTGCGCAGCTTGGTATCGATCAGCATGATAAGGGCCTCCGTGGGGCCAAAAATACCATGATTTTTTATGGCATGGTATTTAGGTTGTTTTTTCTTTTATATCAATGGCTTGACTGATTTCGATACCATGAGTGGCTTGGAAAGCATGGCATGGTATTTTGTCGAAGCCCTGATCTTGAGAGCAACGATACAATGATTTATACCATGAAAAAAGTTTGCTTGAACGTGCCTGCCAGTGCCAGCAAGTGCCAGACAAAAACTGGAATAACTTAGTTAATACAATGGGTTATGTGTAGTTTGATGCCGGTAGGTGCCAGCCAGTGCCAGACGTGGAATCATTCCCACTCGATAGTGGCAGGCGGCTTGCTGGAAATATCATAGGCAACCCGGGAAACACCGCTGACTTCATTGATGATGCGGCTGGAAACCTTTTCCAGGAACTCCCAGGGCAGATGGCCGATATGAGCCGTCATGAAATCCACGGTTTTTACCGCCCGCAGGGTAATCACATATTCATAGCGGCGTGCATCACCCACCACACCGACAGATTTGACCGGCAGGAATACGGCAAAGGCCTGGCTGACTTCGTCATAAAGCTTGTGGTTGTACAGCTCTTCGATATAGATGTGATCTGCCCGGCGCAGAATATCTGCATATTCCTTTTTCACCTCACCGAGAATGCGCACACCCAGGCCGGGGCCGGGAAAGGGGTGGCGGTATACCATTTCTGCGGGCAGGCCCAGCTTGACGCCAACTTCACGCACTTCATCTTTGAATAGCTCGCGCAGGGGTTCAACCAGCTTGAGTTTCATGTAATCCGGCAGCCCGCCCACATTGTGATGAGATTTGATGACATGGGCCTTTCCCGATTTGGCACCGGCAGATTCAATCACATCGGGATAGATGGTGCCTTGGGCGAGGAAATTCACATCGGTGATCCTGGCAGCTTCTTCCTCGAAGATATCAATAAACATGTTGCCGATAACCTTGCGTTTCCTTTCGGGATCGGTTTCGCCCTTGAGGGCATCGAGGAAACGTTGCTCCGCATCCACACGAATGACCTTCACTCCCATGTGCCTGGCAAAGGTCGCCATGACCTGATCGCCTTCATGCAGGCGCAGCAGCCCATTGTCCACGAAGATGCAGGTCAGCCTGTCACCGATGGCCTTGTGCAACAGCGCTGCAACCACAGAGGAATCCACACCGCCGGACAAGCCCAACAATACCTTGCCATCACCTACTTGCTCCTGAACGGCCTGGATGCTGTCGCCGATAATATTATCTGGCGTCCACAGCGATTCGCAGCCGCAGATTTCATGAAGAAAACGGCTCAGGATACGTTTGCCCTGAGCGGTATGGGTAACCTCGGGATGAAACTGTACGCCGTAGAAGTGGCGCTTCTCGTCGGCAATACCTGCCAGGGGCGCGTTGTCGGTTTCTGCGATGGCGCTGAAGCCGGGCGGCAGGGATTCCACCCGATCACCATGGCTCATCCACACGTCCAGCAGACCATAGCCCTCTTCCGTAACGTGATCCTCTATGTCCCGCAGCAGGCGGGAATGCCCCCGCGCCCGCACTTGGGCATAACCATATTCGTGCTTGGCAGAGCTGGCCACTTCACCACCCAGCTGGGCGGCCATGGTCTGCATGCCATAACAAATACCCAGCACGGGTACGCCCGTCTCAAACACCAGCAGCGGGGCGCGGGGAGGATCGTCTGCCGTGACTGTCTCGGGGCTGCCGGAAAGAATGATGCCCTTGGGCTGCTGCTCCCGCAGCGCTTCCTCGCAATTGTCCCAAGGCCAGATTTCACAATACACGCCGGCTTCGCGCACCCGGCGGGCAATGAGCTGGGTATACTGGGAGCCGAAATCAACAATGATGATGCGATGGTCATGGATATTGGTGGTCATGTTTTATTTAGTGCTCTGGAGTAAAAGGAGTCGGAGCCGAGGACGCATACGGAGCGCCTCCAAACAGGCTGTTGAAAAAAATCCTTCCATGGCTTTTTCAGCAGCCTGCTAAGGAAGCTCTGATCAAGCCGTGACTGGTATCCTGCCCTCATCATTCCGGCGAAGACGGGGTATCAATCGCGGCGGTAGTTGGGCGCTTCCTTGGTAATCTGCACATCATGCACATGAGATTCGCGCATACCAGCACCTGTTACACGGACGAACTCCGGCTTGGTGCGCATTTCTTCAATGGTGGCACAACCGGTATACCCCATACTGGCGCGCACGCCGCCCATAAGCTGGGTAATCACATTCACCAGCGGCCCTTTGTAGGGCACGCGCCCTTCGATACCCTCTGGCACCAGCTTGTCCGCTTCCTTGGTGTCTTCCTGAAAATAGCGGTCGCTGGAACCATGCTGGGACGCCATGGCTCCCAGGGAACCCATGCCTCGATAAGCCTTGTAGGAACGCCCCTGAAAGATCTCCACTTCACCCGGTGATTCATCCGTGCCGCCAAACAGTCCGCCTACCATCACCGCATGGGCACCAGCCACGATCACTTTGGCAATGTCGCCAGAATAGCGCAAACCGCCATCGGCAATGACCGGTACTCCAGTTCCTTTCAGGGCTTCCACGACATTGGAAACCGCCGTCACCTGGGGCATGCCCACACCAGCGATGATGCGCGTGGTGCAAATGGAGCCTGGGCCAATTCCCACCTTGACCGCATCCACCCCGGCCTTGACCAGATCCAGCGCCGCCGAGCCGACAGCAATATTGCCGCCGATGACCTGGAGATGCGGATAGTTCTGCTTCACCCAGGCAACCCGATCCAGCACCCCGCGGGAATGCCCATGGGCAGTATCCACTACGATCACATCCACTTCCGCCTCCACCAATGCAGCAATCCGTTCACTCGTGCCTTCACCCACGCCTACGGCTGCGCCAACCCGCAGTCGCTCCTTGTCATCGCGGCAGGCGTCTGGATAGTCCTTGGCCTTTTGAATATCTTTCACGGTAATCATGCCACGCAGCTCAAAAGCATCATTCACTACTAGGAGCTTTTCGATGCGGTGTTCCCCCAGCTTGGAGATCACCTCTTCCCTCAGCGCACCTTCCTTGACCGTCACCAGCCGCTCCTTAGGCGTCATGATGGATGACACAGGTTCTGCGCGACGGGTTTCAAAGCGCAGATCACGGGCGGTGACAATACCCACCAGATCCGTGCCATCGACTACCGGCACACCGGATATCCTGTTGGCGCGCGTCAGTTCTATAACATCGGCGATACTGGTATCGGGTGAAACAATGATGGGATCGACGATAATGCCGCTTTCATAGCGCTTGACTTTGCGCACCTGGGCCGCCTGCTCTGCGGCATCCATGTTCTTGTGGATGATACCGATGCCACCATACAGAGCCATGGCAATGGCAAGGCGTGCCTCGGTGACTGTATCCATGGCAGCAGATACCAGCGGAATGTTTAGGTGAATCTCCCTGGTAAGCTGTGAATTCAGGGCAACGTCCTTGGGCAACACCTCCGAGCGGGAGGGAACCAGCAGTACATCATCAAAAGTGAGGGCTTCCTGTGTCTGAAAAAAACGCATATCGATAATCCGGGAGTAATGAAGAGTGAAGCATTGGCCGACACAGCTGCCGTCACTCCGGCCTGCGCCGGGATGGCGGCTCGATCAGCACATCATTCAAGAAACAAATATTTTTCTTAATTGATCAATTATATAAAATTTCACGGATGCGCGCTAAACTGAACGACCGATATTTGCAAGAACCGCCTGCACTGATGCCCAAGTCCACCACATCATCAAGAGATATCTGGTCTGTTTCCCGCCTCAACAGCGAAATACGCGCCGTGCTGGAGAGCAGTTTTCCCCTGCTGTGGGTGGAAGGCGAGATGTCCAATCTGGCAACACCCAGATCCGGGCACAGTTATTTTTCCCTCAAGGATACCCATGCCCAGGTACGTTGCGCGCTATTTCGCAACAAACGCCAGCGATTGCGTTTTCAACCTGAGAACGGTGACAAGGTGCTGATCCGCGCCCGCATCAGCCTGTACGAAGCCCGCGGCGACTTCCAGCTCATCATCGAGCACATGGAACCCGCCGGAGAAGGCGCCCTGCAGCGAGCCTTTGCCGAACTCAAGGACAGGCTGGAGCAGGAAGGGCTGTTCGATGCCCGGCGTAAAAAAGAACTGCCGGCCTTTCCCCGCTGCATTGGAATAGTAACCTCACCCACAGGTGCGGCGCTGCGGGATATTCTGCAGATTCTGAAACGGCGTTATCCCGCCTTGCCGGTGATCATCTACCCCACACTGGTTCAGGGCGGCAATGCCGCAGAAGAAATTACCCACACCCTCAAGCTAGCGAACCAGCGGGGGGATTGCGATCTACTGATCCTGACCCGCGGCGGCGGCTCCCTGGAAGACCTGTGGGCATTCAACGACGAAACCCTGGCGCGCACCATTGCCAGCCTGGACACCCCCATAATTTCCGCCGTAGGCCATGAGATAGATTTCACCATCGTCGATTTCGTCGCAGACCGCCGCGCTCCCACACCATCGGCAGCAGCAGAACTCGCCACGCAAAGCCAGGAACAACTACTGGCACGACTGCAAGAACTGCAGCAACGCCTGGGCAAAGCCATCGGGCGCCAGTTGAAACTGCGCCAGCAGCACCTGACCCACATCCGCCACAAGCTGCAAATCCTGCATCCACAGCGCCAGCTACAGCAGGATCAACAATTGCTGGATGAACTTGGACTGCGGCTGGAACGGAGTATGCAGCGGCAACTGTTACAGAAAAAACAACAACACGATCAACTGGCAGCACGGCTGCAGTTGCTTGCTCCGGCCCGCCAGCTAGTGATACTCAAAGAAAGACTGGCTCACTACCAGCAGAAACTGCTGCACACCATGCAAAACACCCTGCTGCACAAGAGGCTGCAATTCTCCGGGATTTCCCGCAGCCTGCAGGCCGTCAGCCCCCTGCAGACCTTGGCCAGAGGCTATTCCATCACCGCGGACGCAGATAGCGGAAAAGTCATCACCCACCACACCGATACTGCTCCTGGTAGCCGTATTCATATCCGTCTGGCAACAGGCAGCCTGGTTTCTGTGGTGGAAAAATGCTCCCGGCGGGATTGACTGGCCGTTTGTAATCCCCGGTCAGAGGAAATCAGGAAGCTTTTTGCGGATATCCTCCGGCGTATGCTTGGCCACATCTTTGGGGATTTCGCCAGCAATCCGGAATTTGACATTTTCATCCAGGCATTCACGCAGGAAGCCCAGAAAGGCAGGGGCAGCTATGATATAAAGCTTTTCGAATGCATTCCGCAGGGCTGCGGAACGCAGCTTTTCACACAATACTCGAGCAAAACGCTGTGCTTCCGTAGTTTTTGCATCCGTTCCAGGCTCCATGGCATGACGACCCTGGCCTCCACTATCAAAGCTGCGACCAGCTTCATCACTATAGAAGTCACCATTTTTCATCCGGGCTTCAGGATGCTCCAGTTCTTCAAGCAGGCTCAATGGTGCCGTGCGGCTGTCGGACTGGAGGATTTTTGCATGACTGCTGTCAGCAGCCAATACCCATGAGATTGCCATATCTTCGATCCTCTTGGTTATTGAAGATTGCTCCTACTATTCACCCGGCGGGAGAATAGTTCATGCTGTCAACGAGAGCAGCCACCGGGCAGCATCATTTCTGCAATTCTGGACAAACTCAGCTCTTGCTTCGAGAAAGCAAGCCCAGCATCAGCCCTGCCAGTATCAGCACCCCGCCAACCAGCACTGTTTTGATTGATACGGTCTTGAGGATTTCCAGGGAAAGCATGTCCAGCACATACAGAATTGCTGCCCCGGCAATAATCAAGACAGCAACGGCAATGATAATTTTGAGACTGGCGGCCATCCCCCAGCCAGGGGCTGGTGAGTCATTGAAATCCTGTGCCACGATAGTTTCTCCTTATAATGAGGGAAGCGGCAGGTTCTTGGCCGCATAAAAGTCTTCACGGAATGCTGCCAGCCCGCCAGCAGCAATGGCCCGGCGCAAATCCGCCATGAGTTTCTGATAATAGTACAAATTGTGAATCGTGTTCAGCCGTGCGCCAAGTATTTCGTTGCAACGCTGCAAATGCCGCAAATAGGCGCGACTGTAGTTGCTGCAGGTATAACAGTCGCATCGGGGATCAACCGGCCCGGTATCCTTTTCGTGACAGGCGTTGCGAATGCGCACCACTCCTGCATGGGTGAACAGATGCCCATTGCGTGCATTGCGCGTGGGCATGACACAATCGAACATGTCGATGCCCCGGCTCACCGCTTCCACGATATCCGCCGGAGTGCCCACGCCCATGAGATAGCGGGGTTTTTCTGCGGGCAATTTGTCCGCCAGATAATCCAGTACCCGCCAGCGCTCTTCCGGTGGCTCGCCCACAGACAGGCCACCCACGGCGTAACCATCGAAACCGATCTCCATGAGTCCGTCCAGGGAGCGCTGGCGCAAATCCGTATAGACGCCTCCCTGGACAATGCCAAACAGGGCGGCAGGATTGTCGCCATGGGCTTCCCTGCTGCGCCTGGCCCAGCGCAAAGACAGCTCCATGGAGGATTTTGCCTCCTTTCGCGTAGCGGGCCAGGGGGTGCATTCATCAAAGATCATCACGATATCCGAGCCCAGTTCCCGCTGGATAGCCATGGATTCTTCCGGCCCCATGAACACTTTGGCGCCATTTACGGGGGAGCGAAAATGCACCCCTTCCTCGGTGATCTTGCGCATTTGCCCCAGGCTGTAGACCTGAAAACCACCAGAATCCGTGAGTATGGGTTTGTGCCAGTGGATGAAATCATGCAGATCGCCATGAGCGTGGATAACATCTGTTCCCGGGCGCAGCCACAGGTGGAAGGTATTGCCGAGAATGATCTGTGCACCCATGCCTTCCAGCTCTTCCGGCGTCATGGCCTTGACCGTGCCATAGGTGCCCACCGGCATGAATGCTGGCGTGTCGATATTTCCCCGCCTGAATTGCAATTGCCCCTGTCGTCCGTAGGCAGATGTGTGATTCAGTTCAAACTTCAACGCCTGCCCCAACGGCTGGAAATCAATCGGCAACACCATGATTTATAATACATATTCATTGATTCTCTGGTTGAATATTGCCAGCGACGCGCCTGGCATTGAGGATTGTCAATGCATCCCCATATGAACCATTGGAGAATGGTGAGGTACTGAAGCATTCAGTATACTCCTCCATCCTCCTTTGGTGGAATTTTGGGCGCGGCATCCCCTGCCGCGCCTTTTTTATGCCCGCGACTTCCCCGTGAGAAACATGGCATCCCCGTAACTGAAGAAACGGTATCGCTGCGCCACCGCATGACGATAGGCCGCCATTACCCTGTCATAACCGGCGAAAGCACACACCAGCATCAACAACGTGGACTCCGGCAGGTGAAAATTGGTCAGCAATGCATCCACCACCTTGAATTCATAGCCGGGAGTAATAAACAGCTGGGTATCTCCCTCATAGGGCGCGAGAGTACCACTGGCCGCCGCACTCTCCAGGCTGCGCACACTGGTGGTTCCCACAGCAACCACCCGCCCACCACGGCTCCGGGTGCGGGCTATCTTGCCACACACCTCTTCAGAGACCTGCAACCATTCTGCATGCATGACGTGATCGGAAAGGTTCTCCACGCGAACCGGCTGAAAGGTTCCGGCGCCTACATGCAGGGTAACCCTGGCCGTGTCGATACCAAGCTGCCGAAGCCGTGACAACAGCGCTGCATCAAAATGCAGGCCAGCCGTGGGCGCGGCGACAGACCCTTCCCGGGCCGCGTACACTGTCTGATAACGGGATTCATCGAAAGACTCATCATCCCGGCAGATGTAGGGCGGCAGCGGTATATGCCCATGCTCCTCCATCAGCGCAGTGAATTCCAATCCCTGGATGGACAAGACAAACATGCCTCTCTCCCGGCCTTCCACGGTAAGCCATATTCCTTTCACGGCGATCCGGCTGCCAGGCCCGGGGGATTTGCTGGCGCGAATCTGCGCCAGCGCCCTGTTTCCAGACAGCAGACGCTCCAGCAGGATTTCCACCTTCCCTCCTGATTCCTTGCGCCCGAACAGGCGTGCGGCCATAACCCTGGTGTCATTGAACACCAGCAGATCATTCTTTCGCAAAAACCGGGGGAAATCGGAAAAATACCGATTGAGCAACTTCGCCTGATCCAGCACCAGCAAGCGACTACCGGTACGGGATGCCGCAGGATACTGGGCAATCAGCGTATCAGGCAGTGTGTAGGAAAAATCCGAGGTTTGCATAGGGGCAGGATTTTAACAGGAATCAAACCAACACTTGCCACAAATCATTTAGCGGTTATACTTCTGTGCCTACTGCCGGGGTGGTGAAATTGGTAGACACGATGGATTCAAAATCCATTGGCCGCAAGGCCGTGCCGGTTCAAGTCCGGCCCTCGGTACCATACTGAAAAAGCGATTCAGTGTTGCTGAATCGCTTTTTTTCTCGGAAAGCAGCTACAGAAAATCAATTGCTGTACAACTGACCATTATCCTCCTGCTACAATTGCCACCCACCACCAATTCCTGTTCCACAAAGTGCCGAGACTCCCCCAGAAAAAGCTTCTTCCCAAACTGTTTTTCGCAGTATTTGCAGTGGCTGTTTTTATTGCCAGTTATTACCTGGGAAACCAGTATGCCCGCCCGCTTGCCACAGACACAAGCGCCGCCGTTCTGCCCGAGCCGGTAATGATCCAGCCATTCCATCTCACAGACAAGAACGGCCGGCCCTTTACGCAGCAATCTTTAGAAAATTTCTGGAATTTCCTGATCATCGGTAACTTGCAGGATGCAGGTTGTGATAGTCTGCTGCGGACATATGCAATGGCATGGAACAACCTTGCACACAAACCGGAACTACAGAAAAAAACCCGGGTAGTGTTCATCCATACAGGCCTTCCTGTAATAAAACCGGAGCAATTGAAACAGGCCATCGAATTCTATAACCCGGCATTTGCCGCCATCTTTGGTACGCAGAAAGAAATATACGCCCTTGGCCAACAGATTGGCCTGTACCATAAAACTACATCCTGCAACCTGGACAGCAGTGTGGTCGCACTAATCAGCCCAGACAGGTATTTGCTGGCTTTGTTTACCGGCATGACGAATCCCGCTGACATCGCCGGGGATCTGCAATATTTTAATTGAGAATTTCATGCAACCAGGATTGAAAGACAAATTCCTCACCACAGCATTGAAGCTACTGCCTCAGCACCTGTTGGCGGCAGGCATGTACCGGATTGCCCGCAGCACCTGGAGACCATTCAAAAACATGCTCATCAGGGAGGCCGTTTCCCGCTATGCAGTAGACATGTTTGAAGCTGAAAACCCCAGCCCCTCGAGCTACCCTTGTTTCAACGCTTTTTTCACCCGGGCACTGAAAACCGATGCGCGCCCCATTGCCCACCAGCCAGGCGCCATTGCCTGCCCCTGCGACGGCAAGGTCAGCCAGGTTGGGTACATCAAGCAGGGAAAGCTGATCCAGGCCAAAGGACACGACTTCGGGCTGCTGCAGCTGCTTGGCGGCGATGAGGAGTTAAGTGATACCTTTGCTGGCGGAGCCTATTCCACCATTTATTTGTCTCCCCGGGATTATCACCGGGTACACATGCCCTTGAGTGGCCGGCTGCGGGGCATGATATTTGTTCCCGGCGACCTGTTCAGCGTTAGTGAGGCAACTGCACAGCTGGTGCCGAACCTGTTTGCACGGAATGAGCGATTGATCTGTGGATTTGATACAGCAGCTGGCCCCATGTTGGTCATTCTGGTCGGAGCCATTTTTGTTGGCAGCATGGAAACAGTGTGGGCTGGCGAGGTAACCGGCCCAAAGAACAGCCCTTCAACCTGGCTGTATGAAAAAGATCATAAGTTATTCCTGAAGAAGGGTGAGGAAATGGGGCGCTTCAATATGGGTTCCACCGTCATCACCTTGTTCCCCAAAAATCGCATCAGCTGGGACAAGGCGTTCACGCCTGGCGTCAAGGTACGCATGGGGCAACGCATCGGAAGCATCAGGCATCCTTCAAAGAGAAGGTCAGCACATCATCCAGAGCCGCCTCACCCTGCTGCAACATAAGCAGGCGATCCAACCCTAGCGCCACGCCAGCGCAGTCCGGCAAGCCCGACTCAAGGGCTTCGAGCAGGTTCTCGTCTACAGGCAGTTGCGCCAGACCATGCTGCTGGCGCTGGCGGTTCTCGGCCTCAAACCGCTTCCGCTGCTCAACAGCATCGGTCAGCTCGTGAAAACCGTTTGCCAGCTCCAGCCCTCGGTAATACAGCTCAAAGCGGCTGGCAATACGCCCATCTTCGGAGCTCAGGCGCGCCAGCGATGCCTGGCTGGCCGGATAGTCGTAGACGAAAGTCAGCCCTTGTGCGCCCAATGTTGGCTCAATCACCAGGCTCATAAGCAAATCCAGCCATTGATCCCGGCGTTCAAGATTGCAGGTTTCGACTCCATGCATCTTTGCTGCATCTTCCAGCTGCCGGATTCGGGCCTGCAGGGGGTTCCAGCCGAATTTCCGTTCGAACAGCGCTACATAGCTAATCTTTTCCACCCCTGGCTCTTCTCCCAGGCAGGCAGATACCAGATCAGCCACTTCCTTCATGAGACCATGGTGATCCAGGCCCGGCCGATACCATTCCAGCAAGGTAAACTCGGGGTTGTGTCTGGAACCATATTCCCCGTCCCGAAACACCTGGGCTATCTGGTAGATGGGGCCGCTACCGGCCGCCAGCAGCCGCTTCATGGCAAACTCCGGCGAAGTTTGCAGAAACAGATCCAGCCCTTGCGGATACCTGGGGCCGGTATAGCGCGTATGCAAGGGCTCGATAGAGGGATCTGTACCCGCCGCCTGGCTAAGTATCGGCGTACAGACTTCCATAACCCCTCTATGGTGAAAAAAATGCCTGACAGCAGCCAGCAGCTGCGCCCTGGCCAACAGCCTTTCTTTCGTTGGTTTCAACCCTTTACACGATTGATGTATTCGCCTTTGCGGGTATCCACCTTGACCTTTTCACCAATCTGCACGAACAGGGGTACCCGAACCACTGCACCTGTTTCCAGCGTGGCGGGCTTGCCGCCACCGCCGGAAGTATCACCCTTGAGACCCGGGTCTGTATCTGTTATTTCCAGCACCACAAAATTTGGCGCTTCTACCAGGATGGGGGCATCATTCCACAGGGTTACGTTGCAAATATCCTGATCCTTGATCCATTTGGCCGACTCCCCCATGGCGCTGGCATCCACCTGGTATTGCTCAAAGCTGTCATTGTCCATGAAATACCAGTATTCGCCGTCATTGTAGAGATACTGCAAATCCCGATCTATTACATCAGCGGCCTCTACCGACTCACCGGACTTGAATGTTTTTTCCAGTACCCGCCCGGTTTTCAGGTTGCGCAGCTTGACACGATTGAACGCCTGCCCTTTACCGGGCTTGACGAATTCGTTTTCAATGATCACACAGGGGTCGCCATCCAGAAGCAGCTTGAGTCCGCCACGAAATTCGTTTGTACTATAGGTTGCCATATTGCCCTCGTATTGCGCCGCAGGAACCCGGTAACAGTTCTCCCACAAGCTTTCTGAAAAAACGCCTATGATACCTCTTTCCTCCATTCCCTTGAAAACTGAAAGCTGGCAACAGCAGCTGGGCAATGCCTATTGCCACATCAGGGAGCTTCTTGCCGATCTTGCGCTGTCCGAGCATTATAGCCCGGAGATGGAGTTGGCCGCAGAGGCATTCCACTTTCAGGTTCCCCGCTATTTTGCGGCATTGATGAAAAAGGGTGACATTCACGACCCCCTGCTGCTGCAGGTGCTGCCGAGGGCAGCCGAGCTGCAACACAGAACCGGCTTCACGCTGGATCCCCTGGGCGACCAGGATGCCCACGAGGGCAACGGCATTCTGCACAAATACCATGCCCGTGTGCTGCTCATCACAACGGGAGCCTGCGCCATCAACTGCCGTTACTGTTTTCGCCGCCATTTCCCCTATGCCAGCCATCAAGCACGGAAAAGTCAGTGGCAACCGGCACTGCAACACCTGCGACAGGATTCTGCTATCCACGAGGTCATTCTGAGCGGCGGCGATCCCCTGAGTCTCGGCAATACCCGGCTGCAGTTCCTCGTGGAAGCACTGGAAAAAATCCCACATATTCAGCGTCTACGCATACACACCCGCCTACCTGTGGTGCTTCCCTCACGGATAGACCAGCCACTCGTAGAGATTCTCGGTAATACCACCCTGGCCACCAGCATGGTCATGCATGCCAACCACCCACGGGAACTGACGGCAGAAATGAGGCAGGCGCTCTACCCTCTGCGCCGGGCCGGCATCACCCTGCTCAACCAATCTGTACTGCTGAAGGGCGTCAACAACAGCGCGCCCACCCAGGTTCGATTGTGTGAATCCCTGTATTCCATGGGAATCCTGCCATATTACCTGCACCAGCTTGACCAGGTACAGGGAGCAGCACACTTTGCCGTGGATGACCAGGCCGCTCTGGACTTGCACAAAAGCATGGAGCGACAGCTACCCGGTTATCTGCTGCCCCGGCTGGTGCGCGAGACAGCAGGCGCCAGGAGCAAGCAGACGCTGCTTCGATCACAAAACCAATGAAAATGATTGCTCCATGAAAATACCGGGTTCCCCCATTAATTGCACCTGGGCCACAAAGCGCCCTTGCGCAAAAACATCGGATATTTAACGGATAATCAGTAACTTACATAAACATCATACTTTTTCTGGCACCATCATTGCATGAAGATTGCTTGAAGGCAGGGCCATCGGGGTACGCCATGGTACTTGATTTCATATATAATAAATATCCTTTAGTGCTTGGAATAAAAGCATTTTTAGGCGATATTTACCTTTATTGGCAATCAATATTATTGTTCTGGGCAAAAACGGCTTAAGAACACCTCTGCTTTGCCCATAGGGGAAACAAGCAGAGCATCGAATACGCTAAGGGACAGTGACACTGGAATAACATGGCTGACACAAATGACAACAAAAGTACGCAACCACGGGTAGAGCTGTCTATTCCGAAGCAAGCAGCTGCACCTGAAGATTCCTTTCTGCTCAGTGCCCGCGAGGTAAAGTACTGGGCGGAACAGTTGCCGGTCGCCAATGTCGGGGAAACCGCCCGCCAGGTATACAAAACACTGGCCAGCTTCAACCGCATGCAGATCCCCACCCTGGTGCGCGCAGAAGTCATTGAGCTGTTCCGCGAGCCAGTGCGTTATATCAACACCAACATCACCAAGCATTACCTTGGCGCAGGCTTCCCCCTCTCACCCAAAGCACAAAAAGCGGCGCTTCTGGCAACAGAACTGTGTAATGAAATCGCCATTTCATACAAGATTCTGTTTCTGGAGCAGGTATTGGGAAATGAGCACAACTTCAATCAGAAACTAGTGATCGTGGCCGCCCAGCGCGCACTCCAGTACATCAAGCAACGCATGTTCCACAACCTGCTGACCTACCGCGATTATCAACAGGGCCTGTGGCGCGAGGCACATTACCTGTACGCGTGGGCATCACAGAACCATGTCCACCAGATAGGAGTAAAGGACAACAGCAAATTCCCCTGGAAAAGGAATTCCGTGCAAAGCATCGAAGAAGTTTACAAAGGCATGTTGCTGATCGCCACCACCAGTCCCTATCGACTCACGCAGTCCCATTTGCGCCGCGTTCATGACAAGCTTCCGGAATGGGACAAGCTTACGGAAATCGGCTCCATCAGCGACCTGGACAACCACAGCGCAGGGATTTTCTATCTGAACCTGTGGTCGGATGATCCCCCACAAAAATCCATCAGCCCGGCGCAAAGAAATGACAGCCGTTTCAGGGCATTTGACCTCAATGGCATTCTGTCAGAGGCCCGGCGCGAATATGAAGAATCGGAATGGGAGTCACCGGCTCATCTGGATCATGACCACCAGCACCTATCCCGCTCATTGCTCAAATCATTGATCCGGGGATGGAACAAGTCTCTGGAGCGCAAGTTCGCAAGGAATGCACTGCAACATGAGTTATTTGCTATTGTGGGCTTGAGCAACCTGTTGCGGCTGCTGGAAAAAAATATTGAAGAAGCAGCTGAAGAGCAGGCTGGCAAAAAACAAGAAGCCCAGGGCACGGACAACACTTCCAGCCACCTGACTTGGAATGACAGCGTTTTCAGCACCCTGGCCATTGCCTCACCAGCCAATGCCCAGGGAGGCGACTCCATTTTTTCAGACAGCAACAACCTGGCCAGCACCCTGTTAGGGACGACTGTCGATGCAGACCCGCAGAACCTATTCGACAAGCTGGCACGTGATCCAAATGCCGCATTTTCCGTGCTGACCTACAATGAGAGCGTGGAAGGATATTGTCTGGGCTGGAAAGAATCCTACCCAATGAAAGTCAGGGTTGGCGACATTCTCGGCATACGCTCACCCAATAACCCGGACGAATATAGCGTGGCAGTTACACGCTGGCTCAAGGATGCAGATGAAAAGCAGTTGTACATCGGCATCCAGGTGCTCGCTTCAAGCTGCTCTCCGGTCACCATCACTCCAGGAACCAAGGCATCTTCCAACCGGCAGAACCAGTATCGCTGCCTGCTCATGTCCGGGGGGGGAATAGAAAACGAACGGCGCGGCATCCTTACCAATACTCGCGCCTTCGAACTGAACACCACCATGACCATGGTCACAGAATTCGGTGAGCATCAGATCAAATTGACCAAATGGGTGGAATCAAACAACAACTTCATTCACTATTATTTTTCTTATGTGGAAGAACAGCAGCCAAATGAAGCCAATGCCAAACCAGAGGAAAATTTTCAGGACCTATGGCATGACCTCTGAAGACCGGCAACAAACCTCGGGATTACCACGATGAGCACCAATGCAGAAAGAATCATTCAGATCGTAACGCCACTTAGTGGCGTGGTAGAGCTATTGGTGCTGGGTTGTTCCATTGATGATGCAAACACCTATTCCCAGACGCTGCGCAATTCCGGAATGGCAGTTCATCTCAACACCGCCAATACACCGGACGAGCTGGATGTACTGATGCAATCCCTGAATGCTGACGTAGTGCTGGTCAACTGTGATGCGGAAGAAATTGACTTTACAACAGCCATCCGCCAGATTCGGGAAATATCACCCCTGGCCGCATTTATCCTTCTCTCGGACAATCCGTCAGAAGAGCTGTTTTTTGCCGCTGAAACCAGCGCTCAGGACATCATCGAGCGCCATGACTATGCTCACCTGATCTATGTGGTCAACCGCGAGCAGCAAAACATGGTTACAAAAAAGAAACTGCTGGCCGTCAGCCGGGAACTGGAGGAAACCAGCCAACGCTATGAAACCTTGACCGAAACCGCTGGCGAAGCCATCGCCTATATTCATCAGGGCATGCATGTCTATGCCAATCCCGCCTATGTATCCCTATTCGGTTTTAAAACTGCAGATGAGCTGGAGGGCTTGCCTTTCATGGACTTGATCACCAGCGATGATCGTCTGAAATTCAAGCCCGTACTGCATAAACTTGATGAACAACACACTGCTGATCAGCTTGCCATCAACTGCGTCACCAACGACGGGCACAACCTGCCTGTCACCATGGATTTCACTCCCTCCACCATAGACGGAGAAGACTGTACCCAGGTCATCATTCGCGATCAGTCACCAGAGCTGGATATCGAGCAACGCCTGGCGGAACTGGCAAACTATGATACCGATACCGGCCTGTACAATCGCAAGTACTTCACAGAACAACTGGAAGATCGGCTGGGTGAGGCATTATCTGAAGAACAGCGCTTGAGCATGATTTTGCTCAGTATCGGTAATTTTCAGAACATCAAGACAGATTACAACCTGGATGGCGCCGAGGTGGTGCTCAAGGAAACTACCCGCATATTGAGTGAAACAACATACGATACTGATCTGGTCGCACGCTTTGGCGAGCATCAGTTCGCTATTCTCTGCACACCTGGCACCAGCGCAGAAGCATTGGCAAAACGCTTGCACAGCACTTTGGACGAGCATCAGTTTACGCATGGAGAACAAACCATCCAACCACAAATTGCCATCGGCATCACACATTCCGATACCCCACCAGCTCAAAGCTCGACGGATTTTATTTCCCATGCCTCCCGTGCCTGCAAAACCGCCCTTGCGGAGGGTGCAGCTACAAACCTGTTTGATGCAGAACATTCCGGAAGCAACAAACAGAACAAGGAAGACGAATCTGTTATCCAGCGTATTGACCAGGCACTGGCCAACGACCGCTTTCACCTCATTTATCAACCAGTGGTCAGTTTGCATGGCAACAGCCGCGAGGATTATGCTGTCTATGTGCGTATGCTCGATGACAACGACCAGCAAATTTCGCCGAAAGAGTTTATCGACGAAGCTGTACGCTCGGAAAGAATGGCGGAAATTGACCGCTGGATCATCCGCAATGCCATCCGTGAAGTAGCCCGGCATCGCAGCGACGGCCACAAACTGAACTTCATGATCACCCTGTCTGCCCCTGCAATCGAAGATGACTCTCTGCTGCTGTGGATCTGTGACTGCCTGCGGGAATTCAAGGCCAAAGGCGCCTGGCTGACCTTTGCTGTATCACACAGCGATGTTATCGGACATCTTGAAAAGATGGAGCAGCTGGCAGAAGGACTGCACAAGATAAATTGCCGAATCTCTCTTACGCACTTCCCTTTCGAGCAGGAAGCGGTAAATGTAGTACGTCACCTGCAATGCGATATGGTGTGTTTTTCTCCAGACATTTCTGCAAAGCTGTCCCAGGACAAGGATCAGCAGGAGCTGCTCAAGGACTACAACCAGCAGCTGCATCAGGAAAAAGTCAAGACTATCGTGATTTATATAGAAGAAGCAGCGCAGCTGACCATACTCTGGAATGTAGGTGTCGATTTTATTCAGGGCAACTTTATCCAGAAGCCGGTAGACACCATTATCTACGACGCCGAGCTGTAATCCAGGATCCGCGATTGATTGCAGATCTGGGGTGGAACCTCAGCTCTTGTTCGCCACTCCATGGGGCACATGTCCTGCGGGCACAAATTGTGCGGCTGATTCCACATGATGCGTCTGGTCGTCAAAGAAGATATCTGCCTGGAAAGCCTTGAGAAAGGCGCTTTTATCCATCCCGCCGAGAAACAGCGCTTCATCAATACGAATCCCCCAGGTGCGCAGGGTGCGAATAACCCTCTCATGCGCTGGCGCACCACGAGCCGTAACCAGGGCTGTGCGTATGGGGGAAGTGCCTTCCGGCATCAAAGACTGCATCTGATGCAGCACTTCGAGAAAACGCCGGAAGGGGCCGGCCTCCAATGGCCTTCTGGCGGCAGCTTTTTCGCTGGCCTCGAATGCCTCCAGCCCTTGTTTGCGATAGACCCGCTCGGCTTCATCGGAAAACAACACCGCATCCCCATCGAAGGCAATGCGCAACTGATCCATGGATTCGCTTTTCGCTTCGGCCGAATGACTGGGCCCTCTGGCTGAGGCAATCGTGGCGGCGGCAACGCCGGCATTCAGTGCACGAGAAACATCTTCAGAATCTGCAGACAGGAAAAGGTGCGCATCCAGCACCGAAGCGTATTCAAACGGGCTGCGCCCGCTGGTAAACGCTGCCCGGGTAATTTCCAGGCCATGATGTCCGATAGAGTTGAATACACGCAGCCCGGTATCCGCACTGTTGCGGGACAGCAACACCACTTCAACTTTCACCCGGGATTCGAACAGGGCGTTGAGGTTCAGCAGCTTTCTGACCAAGGTAAAGGCAACCCCGGGCTGCAGAACATCATCTTCATGCTCTACTTGATAGCGATGATAGGCGGTAACGCCCTGCTCCTTGAAAACCCGATGGGATTCATCCAGATCAAACAGCGCCCGGGAGGAAATGGCGACAACAAGGCTGGGGCGTTCTTGTTCTTCTTTGGAATCCACGTTACCAGGGCATGAATGCGTTCATGAACGACATGGGGCGGCCAACATTATTGTTCAAACGAGACATATCAACCTGCATGTTCCGCGTTGCCACGGTCATTGTCTGAGTGGAATTGCTCATGGCCTCCATGGATTTTTCCATTGATTCCATGCTGGCGAGAATCGGTTGCAGCGCACCAACCTTGTGCTCCATGGAATCCATGCTCACTGTCATGGCGCGGATATTGGTGGTCATATTCCCCATATCTCTGGAGATGCTCTGAATATCGCTGGACATTGCAGACATATGGATGTCGACACTGTTTACCATGTGGTGCATATCCCCGGCAAGGCGATAGACAAGGAAAAATCCGTATGCAGCCAATACCACGAAGGCGAACAGGGAAGGGTAGATAATCAGCTCCCATCGCCTGGCGCTGGTCTCCACCACCTCCGACAGGCGCGTTATATCCTCGCGGTTGGATGCCGATTCCAGCTCTTCGTCCCGGGGTTGCATATCACTCACTGTTCCAGCCCGCCCTGGGGCATCTGCAATCTGTCAATCATCTGTCCACCTATTCTCTCTGTAATTACTAGGACGAACTGTAACAAAACCTCACTCAGCGGAGCACGCCTTGCCTCGGAACGCCTGGCTGACTCTGAATGCGGCTTTGTTACTGTTCATCTTATTAACCCGGCGGGTCAATAACTGGCAACATGCGCATAAAGCACAGCTGCCAGCGCATTCCATTCATTCGCCCCCTTGCTGCGGGGATCCATTTCAAAGACGCCCAGGCCTTCGCTGAACGAGCGCCGGAAAGCGGTACGTTGTGCCAGGCGCGACTTGATAAACTTGATGCCGGGAAGCGCCATCAATGCCGCCGCAGCTTCGTCACTCTCCCGAACCGCACGGTGCGTATCGCCCCGATTGATAAACCCCATGACTTCCGGGCGCCGATCATCGCCGACCACGGAATCGATCAAACGCAAAAAACGCTGGGTAGACCAGATATCCGCCTGACTCGGCGGGACGGGAACAACAATGCGATCGGCAACCTTGATCGCCTGTTTCAGGCTGGCCAGATCCGCAGTTCCCACATCGATGAGCACTTCCTCATATCGATCCAGCTCTTTGCGGTTTTCCAGCAGCTTTTTGCTGCCAAGCGGAACGGGTGGTTCGAATCCCTCTTCTGCCCGCACATCCACGACATCGGAAAGAGTCGCCTGGGGGTCTGCATCGATTGCAAGAACATTTTGCTCCCCAAGCGTCAGCCACACCGCCAGATTGAAGGTAATGGTGCTTTTCCCCGACCCTCCCTTGAGGCTACCAATAACTGTGATCATTGCCGGAATCTCCTTCGATAGTTGACTGTCTCAGGATGACAAGCCGTCGTCTGTGGAATCCAGACTCTTCAGCCTGATGCCTCGCCGTCCGCCTTTTTTCCCCGCCGAAGATGGGGTGGCAGTTTTTTTCATGGCCTTTTTAGGCTTATTAGCCGATGTGCTCGGTGCTGCTTTTGTTACTGTTGACGGTTTTTTACCTGTAGGGTTTTCCTTCACCGGTGGCGTCTTCTGTACCCCGGTCTTTTTCCGTGCCGGCTTCTTTCTTGGCGCCTTGTCCATGACTGTTTTCTTTCGCACAGCAGAGGCTTTCTTCGCCTGACTCCGGGTGCTTTTTTGTTCCGGCGCCGGCTTTTCAATGGGCTTTGCAATAATTTCGATGTCCGCCGCAACAGAGGGATCCACCCGCAAATCCGCAGGAGCTGTCTCCGCAATGGTAGCGCCAGCGGGAGCGGAGACGGGATTGGAGTCCGCAGTTTTCCCATTGTTTTTCCTGCCCAGGTACAAACCGGCCACAGCAGAAACGAAGCCGGTGGCTGCAGCCACGAAGCCCTTGGCCTCCCGCCAACCACGTTTCAGCAGGCTGTTTCCACTTCCACCGGACGAGCCACCACCCCCCCGGGGGGGCTTCTCCTTTGGGCACTGACGGCCCGCCGCTTCACACAGGGACTCCGATGCAGCCACCATTCCCAGGGGGATGACCACCAGAGTCAGAACCGTGGAGACCAGCACCCCGGATGCCAGGGAAATTGCCATACCCTGAAAAATGGGATCGAAGAAAATCACAGACGAAGCAAAAACCAGTGCGAAGGCCGTAATCAAAATCGGCCGGGTGCGGGTTTTACACGCATTGATCACAGCCTCCGGAACAGGGATTCCCCTCCGCACTTCATGGATGGAGAAGTCCACCAGCAATATGGAGTTGCGCACGATAATGCCTGCCAAGGCAATCCAGCCGATCATGGAGGTTGCCGTAAACTCTCCCCCCAGCCCCAAAGCAAAGAACAGCGCATGCATGGGGATGATGCCCATCAACGTCAGGGGAATAGGTGACATAATCAACGCTGGAATGCGGAAGTTGCCAAATTCCCACACCACCAGAATATAAATCAGCACCAGTGCGGCACCGAAAGCAAGCCCCATATCTCGGAAGGTTTCATAGGTAACAGTCCATTCCCCAGTCCATTCAAAACCAGAGTGGCTGTCCGTGGGCGGCGGCCCGGTCCAGTAGGTATGCTCCGCCAGCTCCACATTGTCGGGCGCAACATAGGGCTTTCCATCATTGGCGGTTTTCAACAGGTCTTCAACCTGCATCATGCCATACACCGGGGCAGCCAAACGCCCTCCAACATCCGCTACCACATATTCGACTGCCCGCAGATCCTTGTTGAAAACTGCCGGCTCCACGGGCACCCGCTGGAACCGGCCAAGCTCCCGCAATGGTACGCCTACGCCATCCCTGGATTGAATCAGCAGATCACCCAGGCGCGTAATCTGGGAGCGCTCAGCCAAAGGCACCTGAATCACGACATTTACCGGCTCGTGTCCGGCCCGCTGCTTGACATCACCCAGAACCATTCCGCCCAGCGCCATGGCAAGATCCTTGTTGATACTGTCTACAGAAATGCCGCGCATATCCGCCTTGTCTCTATCTACATTGAAACGCCAGTAGTCATGAGGCGTTACCATGTAGTTATCTACATCGACAAGATTCGGCGCCTGCTGGAAGATCTCTGTCAGCTCGGCAGCCACCTTGCGTCGGGTAGGCGCATCCGGGCCATGCACTTCTGCGACCACAGACTGCAACACCGGTGGCCCCGGCGGCATTTCCACCACCGCAAATTCCAGATTAACACCTTTGAACATCTCCGTTACCCGGGCACGGGTATCCACGGCAATTTCATGGCTGCTGCGGTTGCGCTCATGTTTGCCTACCAGCTGCACCTGTATCTCCGCCTGCCAGGGTTGCTTGCGCAAATAGTAGTGGCGAACCATGCCGTTGAAATCAAATGGCTTGGCCGTCCCTGCATACACCTGGACAGCAGTAACTTCCGGAAACTTCCGCACCAGGTTGGCCACCTGGTTGGCCCGGTTCGCGGTTTCGGCCAATGCCGTCCCTTCCGGCATGTCCAGAACCACCGCATATTCCGGCTTGTTGTCCAGGGGCAGCATCTTGACCACCACCAGCTTGAAATAGAACAGCGAACACATGAGCAGAAACACGACCCACATGGAGATGCGGAACATGCGCGCCTTGCGGGGATCCTCGATCATCGGTATCAATACACGGCGATACAGCTTCTCCAGCTTTTCTGCCTCCTTGTGCTCCCGCTTCTCCGCAACCACCAGGTATTCCATGGAGGGGCGGAACATGGGATGGATGGCCAGCCAGGGAGCAAACACGAAAGCGGCAAACAGGGAGATCATCATGGCCACAGAACCCAGCGCGGGGATGGGCATCATGTAGGGTCCCATCATGCCGGAGACAAAGCCCATGGGCAGCAGTGCACCAATAACCGTCAGGGTGGCAAGAATCGTGGGATTGCCCACTTCCCGCACCGCATCCACTGCGGTTGCCGCATCCGTTTTTCCTTCTTCCAGCCAGCGGCGGTAGATATTCTCCACCACCACAATGGCATCATCCACCAGGATTCCAATAGAGAAAATCAGCGCGAACAGGGAAACCCGGTCGATGGTAAAACCCAGCATCCAGGCGCAAAAAATCGTGAATAACAACACCACGGGAATAACCAGCAACACCACGAGGGCAGGCTTCAGCGCCCGAAATGCCCACCATACCAGGGCAAAAACAAAGAAGGTTGCCACGAACAGTTTGAAAATCAGGGCACTGACCTTGTCGTTGGCAGTCTTGCCATAGTTGCGTGTTACGCTGACCTCAACATTGCTCGGTATCAAGCGCCCCTTGAGTTCTTCAACCCGCTCCAGCACCTGGTTGGCAACAGAAACGCCATTGGTTCCCCTTTTCTTGGCAATGGCGACAGTAACCGCCGGCACACTGACAGCAAGATCAGGATTGTCCGCAGCCGCCCCGGTAGAATAGGAAACCATGCGCGTGGCATCTTCCGGCCCCTGGCGAACTGTGGCCACATCACGCACATATACCGGCGCACCATTGTGGCTACCCACTCTGAGTTGATTGATGTCGTCTGCAGTCTGCAGAAACTTGCCTGTCACTACGGTAAAATGGGTGCCACCGGACTCGACGCTTCCGGCCTGCTGCTCGGCATTCGCCTGCCGGACAGCCTGCGCCACCTGCCCCAGGCTGATGCCAAAGCCTGCCAGTCGTTCCGGCAATACTTCGATAGTAACCTGCTCGGCACGACCCCCAACGACAAAACCTTCACCGGTGTCCGGAATTTCCTTGATGGATTGCAGCACCGAAAGCGCCAGGCGGCGCAACTGGCTGTCATCCACATCCGGGATACCATCACCGTTGTAGTCCTTGTCCGACCACAGGGTCAAAGTAACCACCGGCACGTCGTCTATACCCTTGGCCTGCACCAGCGGCGGTGATACCCCGTTGGGTATCTTGTCCATATTGGAAGCCAGTTGTTCATTCACCTTGACCAGAGAAGGGCCCATTTCCTCCCCGACATCAAACTGAACAGCCACCATGCCCCCACCACGCTGGGACATGGAATACACATGCTTTACGCCCTGGATTTCCCACATCATGCGTTCCAGGGGTTGAATAGCCAAGGATGCCACCTCTTCCACTGGCGCCCCCGGGTACTGTATAAACAAGTCAATCAGAGGAACAGATATCTGCGGATCTTCCTGCCTTGGCGTCATCATCAATCCCGCCGCACCAAGGAGGAACATGGTGATATACAGCAGCGGGGACAAGGGCGAGTTGATAAAAAATCGTGCGGTGCGCCCCGCTATGCCCAGATTTTCCGACTCCTCGACCATACCGGACAGGGGTGAATTATGGCGCTTGCTATCGAGATCACTCATACCGCCTGTGACCTGCCGTGAGTGCAGTGAATGTGGTTACACTCCCGAACCCGGCGGTTCTTTGTGTTTTCAGGTACAGGAGCACTCATGATCCAGTAATCATGCTGGGCTGGGGATTGACGTAAACCTTGTCTCCGGGAGCCAGTCCCGATAGCACCGTCACCATGCCATCATCCAGGCGCCTTCCTTCACGGATCAGGCGCAGTTCTGCCTTCCCGTCCTGATTCTGCACATATACCACAGGCAAGCTGCCACGATAACGGATTGCTGACACGGGAACGACCGGCAGGCTGCCGGCATCTGCGGCCTGACTGGTGTCAGGTATCATGATCCTGGCGTACATACCCGGTTGGGATATTCCTTGGGGAATATCGAGCTTGACCTTGATGGTATGGCGCAGGGCATCCGCCATGGGGTAGATCTGGGCTACCCGCACATCTACCGGCTCTGCATAGTCATCAAACACCGCAGCCTTTTTCAGCACCATCATTTCCTGCAGTCCGGTGATCAGGCGCGCCGGAATATCCAGCTCGACCTGCAACCAGGTGATATCGGCAAACCGGAGCATGGGCACCCCGGGCTGCACCGTATCACCCACTTCCACCGTCTTCGCCATGATCATGCCGTCAAAAGGAGCCAGGCTCTTGGCATCACGCAATTTGGCTTCAATCGCCTGAATCTCCGAACGCGTACGCATGATGGCAGAACGGGCCTGCTCGATACGGGTCGTAGAAGCATACAGATCAGCACTGCGCTCCGCCCCCCGGTCGCGTTCCCCCATGAAATCTTCCGCCGGACGGGTAAACATCTGGTCAAATAGGTTGGGGATCCCCATACCACCAGGGGCAGATCTGGATTTCGGCGACCATAGTTCCCGGGAATACTGTACTCCGGCATTGCGCAATTCCGCCTCTGCAGAAGACAGCTGCGCATAGGCAGCCGCTCGCCTGGCCAGCAATTCGGAATCACCAATGGAAACCAGCAGTGCACCTTCCTTGAAGGCATCACCCTCGATGCCAGCGATGTACTTGACCCGCCCCGGTATCTGCGCCGCCAGCGTAACCTGTTTGTATGGTACAACGGTGCCGCCAATCGCTACGGTAGGCTGGCGGCCCGACGCTTGCACCACGAACACGTCGCCAAAACCATTTTGCTCCTGCGCTTGAGCCGCTCCAATACCAAACACAGCCGCAACGAGTACCGCCAGCAATGTCTGCAATATCCTGAGATTGATCATAAGTACGTTGATTTCCAAATCACAGCAGACCCACCGGCCCGCAAACATTTTCAGCCTATCCCCGGAAACCCCGAACAATATGCCGCCGGACAATTCATATAATGTCTTGCTTCAGACCTTCCCTGGCTGATCGCACAAACCAACAGTTCTCCCCAAGAGTTACCGGGATGTAGCCCGTTATTATCCAATATCCCGGCCATTTTTTCCATCATGCAAATACCGATACCTGCCACAAGCGCCTGTTAATCAGGAACAAAAACCTAACTACTGTCCTGAATCCGTGGGTTCATGACGGCGCATAGCGCGAACTCTTGATCCCCAGCGGTTCAAAAAATGTCCGCTTAACCTGAGGGTGAAGCCAAGATTTTTTGATTCCGCCCGGAAATCAATATCATACGCTCTGCGCCGCCCTGAACCCACGGATGCAGTTACTGTATTCGCGCACCCATTGAAAATCATATAATTGTTTGGAATGGGCCAATCAAAAAAAGCTATGCGCACAGCAAGACAAGGCAGGATAGTGGAGGGCACCCCTATCAGGATTCAAGGCCGGCCATGCACTCGCGGCTCTGCACTCGCGGCTCTGGCCTTGATTTACGAAAGACAGTACCATACCCGGTAAAATCGGGGTGTTATATTCCTGAATCCGTGGGTTCAGGATATTGTCAAAGCGGTGATCAAACTATAATTACAC
>JALWMK010000015.1 GCA_027083925.1 Sedimenticola sp.
CCGGAAACCCGGGCCAGCGCGCCGGATTCGTTTTCTATCAGTACGGAAATAATATGTCTCATCAGGCCAGCTCCCGCTCTGCGGAAAGATGTGGAGACATGTGCATTTCGTGATGCCCCTTGCCCGCTTCGATCATGGGATACACGTTCTCTTCCGGGTCGATAATCACGTTCATGAACACCAGGCGGTCTTTCAGGCTGAAGGCCTCCTTGTACGCCGCTTCCAGATCGCCCGGGTTCTCAATAGTCATACCCACATGGCCATAGGTCTCCGCCAGCCTGGCGAAGTCCGGCAGGGCATCCACATAGGAATGGGAATAGCGCTTGTCGTAGAAAAACTCCTGCCACTGACGCACCATGCCCATGTAACCATTGTTCAGCAGGACAATTTTGATCGGCAGGTCGTACTGGGAACAGGTGGCCAGCTCCTGAATGCACATCTGAATGCTGGCTTCGCCGGTGACACAGGCGACAGTCGCCTTGGGAAACGCCTGCTGCACACCCATTGCGGCGGGCAGGCCAAAGCCCATGGTGCCCAGGCCGCCGGAATTGATCCAGCGGCGTGGCTTTTCAAAGGGATAAAACTGCGCCGCGAACATTTGGTGCTGGCCCACATCCGAAGTCAGGTAGAAATTCCTGCGACTGGTAACCTTGTGCAGGGTTTCAATGGCGTACTGGGGCTTGATCACCTTGTCCGAGTTTACATAGCTCAGGCAGTCCATGCTGCGCCAGGCATCGATGCGCGCCCACCACTCCCTGAGCGCCGCTGCATCAGGCGCTGTCTTGCGCTCCCGCAAAAACTTGAGCATATCCTTGAGTACGGGTTTTACCTGCCCCACGATGGGCACATCCACCCGCACATTCTTGGAAATGGAAGCAGGATCCACATCTACATGCACGATCTTTGCATTGGGGCAGAACTGCGCCAGCTTGCCGGTCACACGGTCGTCAAAGCGTGCACCTATGGCGATGATGAGATCCGCCTCATGCATGGCCATGTTCGCTTCATAGGTGCCGTGCATGCCCAACATACCCAAAAAATGCTTGTCAGAGGCAGCGACAGAACCCAGACCCATAAGCGTGTTGGTTACAGGAAAATTGACATGCTTGATCAGCTTGCGCAAATCGTCAGAAGCATCTCCAAGCACCACTCCGCCACCGGTATAAATGACAGGGCGCAGCGCCTTGACCATCAGATCCACTGCCTTGCGCACCTGGCGGGTATTGCCTTTTTCCACTGGCTTGTAGGAGCGCATGCTGACTTTTTTCGGATATTCATAGGGAATGCGAACGCTCGGATCGGTTACATCCTTGGGAATATCCACCAACACCGGGCCGGGACGGCCGGTTTTGGCGATGTAGAACGCCTTGGCCATGGTATCGGCAATATCCTCTACCCGTTTGACCAGAAAATTGTGTTTGACACAGGGGCGGGTAATGCCGGTAATGTCCACTTCCTGGAAAGCATCGCTACCGATAAAAGGCACCGGCACCTGACCGGTGATGACCACCATGGGAATGGAATCCATATACGCAGTAGCAATGCCGGTAACAGCGTTGGTGGCGC
>JALWMK010000016.1:0-3509 GCA_027083925.1 Sedimenticola sp.
CAGCTGCCAGCCAAATTGATAGCAAATCGGTTTACGACTTTATTCTCACGAAATATCAAAACAAAGCCAATAAAACTACTCCACCGTCACGGATTTCGCCAGATTGCGTGGCTGATCAACATCCGTACCCTTGAGCACGGCGACGTGGTAGGCAAGCAGTTGCAGGGGGATGGTATAGACGATTGGCGCGGTGCTGGGGTTGATATCCGCCAGGGTAAGGGACTGGTATTTGTCCAGCCCAATATTGACGGCCTGATCGCTGAACAGAAACAGCTCCCCTCCCCGGGCGCGCACTTCCTGCAGGTTGGACAGTACCTTGTCCAGCAGGGGATCGTTAGGCAGCGCGCAGACCACTGGCATCTTTTCGTCCACCAGGGCCAGGGGGCCGTGTTTCAGTTCACCAGCGGGATAGGCTTCAGCATGGATGTAGGAGATCTCCTTGAGCTTGAGCGCGCCTTCCATGGCAATGGGATAGAAAGGCCCCCGCCCCAGAAACAGGGCATGTTCCTTGTCGGAAAAAGACTCCGCCATTTGGCGAATGGCATCGTTCAGGCACAGGGCCACTTCCAGTTGTCGCGGCAGGGAATGCAGTTCTTCGATCAGCACCCGCTGTTCTTCCGCGCTCTGCCCCATGCGCTTGGCCAGAGCCAGCACCAGCAGGCGCAGCGCTACCAGCTGGGTGGTGAAGGCCTTGGTGGAGGCAACGCCGATTTCCTTGCCGGCGCGGGTCATGAGCGCTACATCGGATTCCCGGACCAGGGAGCTTTCGGGCGCATTGCATATCACCATGCTGCCCAGATAACCTTCATTCCGGGAGCCGCGCAGGGCGGCCAGGGTATCGGCGGTTTCACCGGATTGGGAGATGGTGACAAACAGGGTGTTGGGGGGAACCACGGCATTGCGATAACGGTATTCGCTGGCCACCTCGACCATGCAGGGTATGCCGATGTCTTCAAACCAATAGCGGGCGACCAGACCAGCATGATAGCTGGTGCCGCAGGCGATGATGTGCACCTGTTCTGCTTCGTCCAACAGGGTGGTGGTTTCGTGGCCAAAACTTTCTTCCAACAATCGTCCCTTGTGGATACGCCCTTCCAGGGTCTCTGCCACCACTCCGGGCTGCTCGAATATTTCCTTGAGCATATAGTGCCGGTAGGAACCCTTGTCCACCGCGCCGGCATCGAGTTGGGAAGAGCTGACGGGCCGCTCTACCTCCACGCCGTCTTGGTCGAAAATCCTTACATGATCCCTGTAGATCTCCGCCAGATCACCCTCCTGCAAAAATATAAAGTCCTGGGTTTCCGGCAGCAGTGCAAAAACATCGGAGGCAATAAAATGTTCACCTTTGCCCACGCCGATAACCAACGGACTGCCGGCTCGCGCCACCACAATCCGGTCGGGATCGCCCGGGCTGGAAGCTGCCAGAGCGTAGGCGCCGATCAGGCGCGAGGTAACTGCACGGAAGGCACAGGGAAAATCAGGTTCGGTTTGCAGCGCCCGCGCCAGCAGGTGGGCGATGACCTCTGTATCTGTTTCTGAAACAAAGCGATAGCCGTCTGTTTCCAGTTCAGCACGCAGTTCTGCATGGTTTTCGATGATGCCGTTGTGCACCACGGCCACGCGCTCGCCACTCATATGTGGGTGGGCATTACGTTCTGCGGGGATGCCGTGGGTGGCCCAGCGGGTATGGGCGATGCCTAGTTCACCAACAAGGGGGGCTTCTGCCAGGCGTTCCTGCAGGGATGCTACCTTGCCTACGGAGCGAATGCGTTGCATATGCCCACTTTCATCCTGGATGGCGATGCCGGCCGAATCATAGCCGCGGTATTCCAGGCGTTTCAGTCCTTCCATGAGTACGGGGGTAATATCCCGATGCCCGATAGCGCCAACAATTCCGCACATGCTACTTCTCCTTTACGGGCCGCTTCCAGCCCTTGATCGTTACCTGTTTGCCTCGCGCCACGGCCAGCGCATCCGCCACCACATCTTTGGCGATGACCGAGCCTGCACCAATGGTAGCATTTTCACCGACACAAACCGGGGCCACCAAAGCCGCATTGGAGCCGATGAAGGCCTTGTTTCCTATTGTCGTCTGATGCTTGTAGGCGCCATCATAATTGCAGGTGATGGTGCCTGCACCGATATTGACACCAGCGCCCATTTGCGTGTCGCCAATATAGCTCAGGTGGTTGATTTTGGAGCCAGACCCGATGCTGGAGTTCTTGATTTCCACGAAATTGCCCACGTGGGCGCCATCGGCAAGGCAGGTGCCGGGGCGGACGCGCGAAAACGGCCCGATGGCGCTGCCTGCACCAATGACCGCATCTTCTATCACGCAGTTCTCGCGGATGCACACATTGTCAGCCACCTGCACATTTCGCAAAACGGTATTTGCACCGACAGAAACCCCGTTGCCCAACACGACCCGGCCTTCGATGATCACGTTCACATCCAAACTCACATCTGTCCCTGCAGTCAGACTGCCGCGCAGATCGAAGCGGGCGGGGTCGAGCAGGGTTACGCCATCACGCATCAGTGCCTCCGCCTGCCAGCGCTGGCGCACCCGCTCCAGGAGGGCAAGCTGCGGGCGGTCATTGACGCCTTCCGCCTCAACCGCATCCTTGGGCTGGATGACATGCACGTCCACGCCATCACGCACCGCCATGGCAATGATGTCAGTGAGATAGTATTCGCCTTGGGCGTTTTTCGGGGAAAGCTCCTGCAACCACTGCTGCAGATGGCGGGTATCCACCAGCATGATGCCGGTGTTGATTTCCCTGATAGCCAATTGCTCTATGGAGGCGTCCTTCTGCTCCACGATGCACTGCACCTTGCCGGATAGGTCACGCTGAATGCGCCCGTATCCAGTTGGATCGTCCAGGGTAACCGTCATCAAGCCCACGCTTGATTCCGTGTTACTGATGAGCTTGTGAAGACTTTGTTTCCGGATCAAAGGCACATCGCCATACAGCACCAGCACCTTGTCCACATCCTTCAGCAGTGGCATCGCCTGCTGCACCGCATGCCCCGTACCCAATCGCTCACTTTGCTCAACCCAAAGCACACCAGGTTCATCGATAGCATCCCGAACCTGTTCGCCGCCATGACCATATACCACCACGGTTTTCTCCGGCTGCAAAGACAGCGCGGTTTCGAGCACATGAGCAAGCAGGGGAAGTCCCGCCAAAAGATGCAGCACCTTGGGCAGGCTGGACTTCATTCTTGTACCCTGCCCTGCTGCGAGAATGACGATGCCCAGTTTCATGAAAGCTCCTAGCCCGGAAATTGCACCAGGCCGCTGATTTTCTTCAATCACTCAATACAATACATTGAGTTATGCGTATAGTAGAAAAATACAAAGTGTTACCAAGCCTCGCTCTGTGGTTTTTCCCTGGATCTTCTTGTCCAGCTTGCCCAAACAGCCTCAAGCCAGTGAACAACAATGCCTTTCGGCTGTTAGAACAATCTGAACAAGAATCTCTCAGGGAAAATTCCACATCCTGGTGCAA
>JALWMK010000016.1:3609-7275 GCA_027083925.1 Sedimenticola sp.
GGTTTTTCCCTGGATCTTCTTGTCCAGCTTGCCCAAACAGCCTCAAGCCAGTGAACAACAATGCCTTTCGGCTGTTAGAACAATCTGAACAAGAATCTCTCAGGGAAAATTCCACATCCTGGTGCAAATTCCGGGCTAGCCCGGAATTTGCACCAGGCCGCTGATTTTCTTCAATCACTCAATACAATACATTGGGTTATGCGTATAGTAGAAAAATACAAAGTGTTACCAAGCCTCGCTCTGTGGTTTTTCCCTGGATCTTCTTGTCCAGCTTGCCCAAACAGCCTCAAGCCAGTGAACAACAATGCCTTTCGGCTGTTAGAACAATCTGAACAAGAATCTCTCAGGGAAAATTCCACATCCTGGTGCAATTTCCGGGCTAGTTGATACTTGTCGATCCTGGCGCCTGGACGGAATGAATGCCGCTGGTGCGTTCCTCTCCGGGTTGTGCGTCACGCACTTCGAGGATTTTTACCTGTACCACCAGTGTTTTTCCCGCAAGGGGATGATTTCCATCGATGGTTACCTGGCCATCTTCTATCTTTGAGATAAAGAAGGTCTTGGCCTCTCCAGCCTCATTTTGCATCTGCACTTCTGCGCCCACATGGCGAAACTGCGGAGGGACATTATCCAGCTCATCGGTAAAAGTCAGTTCCGGATCACGTTCACCAAAGGCGTCCTGGGGAGCAAGGCTGACTTCAACTTCTGCACCTGGCGCTTTGCCAACAATGGCTCTGTCCATTCCACCGATCAGTTCCGTATCCGATCCATACACGAAGCCGATAGGCAGATCGTGTTGCTCGACTACATTGCCCTCCTGGTCACGGATGGTGTAGCGGATGGAAACATACTTTCCGGGTTGTACAGTTTCTTTGACCATAAATACACAATCTATAAAAAAGGAATAGCCCTGACGGTGTTCACCGCCAAGGCCAGAATTTGGAACCAGGTTCGCTAAGCTACTGTTATTTTTTCACTTTGCGCAGTTTTTCAATCGTTTTGAGCTGTGCCATGGCCTCGACCAATTCCGCCTGCGCCTTGGCCAGCTCCATTTTACCAGATTTGTTTACCAAGGCTTCCTCGGCACGCTGTTTGGCTTCCTTTGCCGCCAGTTCATCAAGGTCTGCAGCCCGAAGGCCGGTGTCAGCCATGATGGTCACGCGAAAGGGTTGCACCTCAATAATGCCGCCAGAAACATAAAAATGCTCCATGGGTTTGCCTTGGCCGGGGTCAACACGCACGTCTCCCGGCTTCAAACGGGTGACCAGGGGCGCATGACGGGGCGCTATACCGATTTCACCCATTACAGCGGGCGCGTAGATCATCTCGCCCTGCCCGGAAAACAGGCTGCCTTCAGCACTGACGATATCCACATGCACAGTCATGGCCATGATTTATTCTCCAGCTTGGACTCAGCTTTGCTGAGCGCCTCTCTCGATGACATCTTCGATACCGCCACACATGTAGAAAGCCTGCTCAGGCAGGTGATCATACTCACCGGCGACGATGGCCTTGAACGACTTGATGGTGTCTTTCAGGGATACATACTTGCCCGGTGCACCGGTGAACACTTCTGCAACGAAGAAAGGCTGGGACAAGAAGCGCTGAATCTTGCGCGCACGCTGTACGATGAGCTTGTCATCTTCGGACAGTTCGTCCATACCCAGGATAGCGATGATGTCTTTCAGTTCCTTGTAACGCTGCAATACGCCTTGTACCGCACGCGCGGTCTCATAATGCTCGACACCCACAACGAGGGGGTCAAGAATCCGGGAAGTGGAATCCAGCGGATCCACCGCAGGATAAATGCCAAGTTCGGCAATCTGCCGGGACAGCACCAGCGTCGCATCCAGGTGGGCGAAGGTGGTTGCGGGAGAGGGATCAGTCAAATCATCAGCAGGCACATAAACCGCCTGGAAGGAGGTGATAGAGCCGGTCTTGGTGGAAGTGATACGTTCCTGCAGTACGCCCATTTCCTCTGCCAGGGTGGGCTGATAACCTACCGCGGAAGGCATACGGCCCAGCAATGCAGAAACCTCGGTTCCCGCCAGGGTGTAACGATAGATGTTATCGATGAACATCAGTACATCACGACCTTCATCGCGGAAGTATTCCGCCATGGTCAAGCCGGTCAGCGCTACGCGCAAACGGTTGCCGGGAGGCTCGTTCATCTGGCCATAGACCAGGGATACCTTGTCCAGTACGCCGCCTTCGCTCATCTCGTGGTAGAAGTCGTTGCCCTCACGGGTACGCTCGCCCACACCGGCGAATACGGAGAACCCGGAGTGTTCCACGGCGATATTCCGGATCAGCTCCATAAGAGTTACAGTCTTACCAACACCGGCACCCCCGAACAGACCGACCTTGCCGCCCTTGACGATGGGCATGATAAGATCGATAACCTTGATTCCGGTTTCCAGAACATCTGTAGTAGTGGCCTGGTCTTCGAGTTTCGGCGCCTCACGATGGATGGGCATCGCCACATTGGTTTTTACTGGCCCGGCATCATCGACCGGCTTACCCAGTACATCCATGATTCGTCCCAGCGTGCCCTGGCCCACCGGTACGCTGATAGGCGCTCCGGTGTTGGCCACGTCCAGCCCCCGCTTCAAACCGTTAGTCGATCCCATGGCAATAGTACGAACCACGCCGTCACCCAGTTGCTGTTGCACTTCCAGAACCAGGTCATCCGATTCGATTTTCAGTGCATCATAGATCTTTGGCATGGAGTCACGTGGAAACTTCACGTCTACCACAGCACCAATGATTTCCACCACATTACCCGTACTCATGTGCGGATCCTCTTAAAATTTAATGTTCGTGTCGCCTCATTGGCGACGAATAACAAAAAGTCAAAAATCGTTATACTGCTGCCGCACCACTGACGATCTCGGAAATTTCCTGCGTAATCGCCGCTTGGCGCGCTTTGTTGTAAACCAGCTCCAGCTCATCGATCAGGCCGCCCGCATTGTCGGAAGCAGATTTCATCGCCACCATACGTGCCGATTGCTCGCTGGCGCCGTTTTCTACCACAGCCTGGTATGCCAAGGATTCGACATAACGGGCCAACAGATCAGACAGCACTTCTTTCGCTTCCGGCTCGTAGATATAGTCCCAGTGATGCTTGAGCTTGTCCGCTTCTTCTTCATCAGCTTCCTGCAAAGGCACCAGTTGCTCCACGACAGGTTGTTGGGTCATGGTGTTGACGAAACGGTTGTAGGCGATGCGCACTTCATCCACTTCACCATTGGTGTAGGCATCCAGCATTACTTTTACCGTACCCACCAGATCCTCCATATGCGCTGACTCGCCCAGTTGGATTGCCTGCGCCAGAACATCACCACCTACCCGGCTGAAAAAGGCAACGGCCTTGCTGCCAACCAGGCAGTAACGCACGGCGACATCCGCTGCATGCAGTTTTTCCACATCCTTCACCAGCCGGCGAAACAGGTTGTTGTTCAAACCGCCGCACAAGCCCCGGTCGGAAGAAACGATGATATAACCCACCGCTTTCAATTCCCGCTTTTCCATAAAGGGGTGCTTCACCTGGGGGTGAGCCAGAGCCAGATGCCCGATTACCGTACGCATTTTTTCCGCATAGGGGCGCGATGCCCGCATGCGATCCTGCGCCTTGCGCATCTTCGCTGCCGCAACCATCTCCATCGC
>JALWMK010000017.1:0-20412 GCA_027083925.1 Sedimenticola sp.
TCATCCGCCAGCCAGATCTTGCCAATACCCTGCAGGTGATTGCCGACAAGGGACGGGAGGGGTTCTATGCCGGCGCGCTGGCGCGGCGCATGGTGAACGCCGTGCGGACTCATGGGGGCGTTTGGCGTGAGAAGGATTTGCTTGCCTATCAGGTGGTGGAACGCAAGCCCGTGATTGGACATTATCGTGGTTGGCGGGTGGTTGGCGCAGCGTTGCCTTCTTCCGGCGGCGTGGTGTTGCTGGAGATGCTCAACATGCTGGCGTTGCGGGATATTCGCGCCATGGCGGAGGCGGATCGCATCCACTATCTGGTTGAAGTCATGCGCCGCACCTACCGGGATCGGGCGCGCTGGCTCGGTGATGCGGATTTTGTGGACATGCCCTTGCAGCGCCTGCTTTCGCCGGAATACGCCCGGGAGCTGGCGTCCACCATCAGCATGACCCGGGCCACTCCGAGTGAAAAGCTCGCTGGTTTCAAGGCAGAGGGCCGTGACACCACCCACTTCTCCATTCTGGATACACAGGGCAACCGCGTTGCCGCGACCCTGAGCATCAACTATCCCTTTGGCTCCGGTTTTGTGGCGGAAGGCACGGGGGTGCTGCTGAATGACGAGATGGATGATTTCTCCATCAAGCCGGGAGTGGCCAATGTCTACGGGCTGCTGGGAGCAGAAGCCAACGCCATAGCACCAGGCAAACGCATGCTCTCCAGTATGTCGCCGACCTTCCTCGAAAGTGAAAACGGAGTGGCTGTTTTAGGCACGCCTGGTGGTTCGCGCATCATTACCATGGTGTTGATCGGGCTGTTGCAGGTGGTGGAGGGAAATGCCGCCGAACACTGGGTGGGCCAGCCGAGATTCCACCATCAATACCTGCCGGACGAAATCCAGGTGGAGCCTGGCGCTTTCAGCGAAAAACTGCAACAGGAGCTGAAAAAACGTGGGCACCGCCTGTCCATCAAGGCGCGCCCCTGGGGAAATATGCAGGCCGTGTACTGGAACCGGAAAGACAATGAAGTGGAAGCGGCCAGCGATCCCAGGGGTGGCGGGCTGGCGATAAAATCCTCTAAATAGGTGCTTTTCGGGTTACAATGCAAGGATATGGGAAAAACTTTCTGGAGTGGATAGAAAATGGCACGAGTTACAGTAGAAGATTGTCTGGATCATGTAGACAATCGCTTCAATCTGGTGCTGCTGGCGTCCAAGCGCGCCCGGCAGCTCGAAAATGGTGTGGAACCCCTGGTTCCCTGGGACAATGACAAGCCCACGGTGGTTGCCCTGCGTGAAATTGCCGCCGGTCTGATTACCAACAAGACCATCGACGAGCAGGTGGAAATCAAGGAAGAATCCATTGATGACGAGTTGGCGGCAGCATTGGCGCAGGAAGTGCAGGCCGCGGTCAACGGCGGTTCCATCTAAGAAGCCTTTCCCCGGTGGCCACTTCCCAGCCTGCTGATACCGCAAGCAAATCGCCACCGGCTGCGCCTGTCCGCCATAACGGAGGGCAGGCGCCCCGCTACCAGATCAGCGATCTGTGTACCTCTCTCGAATCCTATCTTCCGTCCGAACAGGTGCGGGAGGTGTATCGCGCCTATCTGTTCAGCGCCCGGGCGCATGAAGGCCAGAAACGTCTCTCCGGCGAACCCTATATCTGCCACCCTGTCGCCGTGGCGCGTATTCTTGGTGAAATGCGCATGGACTACCAGTGCCTGATGGCGGCGATTCTCCATGATGTCATCGAAGACACGCCCACCGCCAAGGATCAGCTTGCCGAGGAGTTCAGCGAGGAAATCGCCGAGCTGGTGGATGGCGTAAGCAAACTGGCGAAGATCGGCTCTTTGAGTCGCGCCGAAGCCCAGGCGGAAAGTTTCCGCAAGATGATGCTGGCCATGACCCGGGATATCCGGGTCATTCTCATCAAGCTGGCGGATCGCCTGCACAATATGCGCACCCTGGGCGTGATGCGCCCGGACAAGGCACGCCGCATCTCCCGGGAAACCACGGAGATCTACGCGCCCATCGCCCAGCGCCTGGGTATCAACAGCCTGCGGGTGGAGCTGGAAGACCTGGGCATGGCGGCCTATCACCCCTGGCGCTACCGGGTGCTGACGGATCATCTGAACAAGCTGCGGGGAAATCGCAAGGAAGTCATCAACGGCATCGAGGAAGCCATACGCGCCCGGCTGGAGCAGGAGGATTTTCAGGGCGAAGTCAGTGGGCGCGAAAAACACATCTACAGCATCTACAGGAAAATGCGGGACAAGCATCTGTCCTTGAGCGAAGTGGCGGACGTTTTCGCTTTTCGTATCCTGGTGGCGAATGTGGATACCTGTTACCGGGTGCTGGGTGCCATGCACAGCTTGTTCAAGCCCGTGCCCGGGCGCTTCAAGGATTATATCGCCATTCCCAAGGCCAATGGTTATCAATCCCTGCATACCGTGCTGGTTGGCCCCCATGGCCAGCACATCGAGGTGCAGATCCGCACCTACGAAATGCACAAGGTGGCGGAAGAGGGGATTGCCGCCCACTGGCATTACAAGACCGGTGATGAAAAATTCCCGCCAGCGGCGGCGGCGGAGTGGGTGCGCAATCTGCTGGAAGTGCAAAAAGGATCAGGCACCTCTGCGGAGTTTCTGGAGCATGTCAAGGTTGACCTGTTTCCCGATGAGGTTTATGTGTTCACCCCCAAGGGGCAGATCAAAGTATTGCCCAAAGGCGCCTCTGTGGTTGATTTCGCCTATGCCATTCACTCGGATGTGGGCAATCATTGCGTTGCTGCGAGGGTGGATCGGCACCTTGTCCCCCTGCGTTCGCGCCTGCGCAATGGCCAGACCATCCAGATCCTGAGCAATGAGGACGCCCGCCCCAATCCTGCCTGGCTGGATTTTGTGGTTACCGGCAAGGCGCGCGCCGGTATCCGCGCCTTTCTCAAGCGTCTGGAAACAGATGAGGCAGCGGAGCTGGGGCGGCGTATGCTGGAACGGGAGCTGGAAAAATACGATGCCAGCCTTGCAGATTTGCAGGAAAACAAGATTCAGTCCCTGCTGGAACAACTGAAGGTGAACAGCCTGCGTGAGCTGACCATCGATATCGGCTTGGGCAATCGCATGGTAAAGCTGGTAGCCGGAACCCTGCTGGCCGTGGACTCCCTGGACAAGGATGGAGAAGCCGGGGCGGATCTTACCATTCGTGGCACAGAGGGCATGGTTGTGAAGTTCGGCAACTGCTGCCATCCCATTCCCGGCGATCCCATTCTTGCGGTGTTCAATCCTGGTAAAGGGCTGGTGGTGCATCATCAGGCCTGCCCCAATGTACTGGATGCGCGTAAATCCGATGCGAACTGGGTCGATGTGCGCTGGCAGGAGGATGTTCAGGGAGAGTTTGTGGCTGCGCTGTATGTGGATGCTGATAACAAGCGGGGCATGCTGGCGACCATCGCTTCCGCCATTGCGGAAATGGGTTCGAATATCGATGATATCCGCACCGAGGATCATGATGGCCGAACCTCGGGGCTGCATTTGCTCATTTCCGTATCGGATCGGCGGCACCTGGCTGTCGTGCTGCGGCGTATGCGCGCCATCCCCGAGGTGTTGCGCATCAGCAGGGATCTGGGATCCTAGTCTTTTCCCTACACCATGCCTTCCGTATTCAATAAGTCATTGCATGAACCCGTGTGGATGGATGTCCGCGCCCGGGGCGCCACGGCAGTGCCGGAGCAGGTCTATGCCTGGCTGAAAGACCCTGCTTCCTTGACTCGCCGGGTTACCGATGCCTGTGATGGACGTTTCCGGGTGCGGGTCAGGTTTCAGGGCTGGGGGAAGGCGCTGAACAGCGAAACCCGCCTGTTGCAACTGGGGTTGCGTGAAATCTGCCTGATACGGGAGGTGGAGCTGTTGTGCAATGAAGAACCCCAGGTTTTCGCCCGTACCCTGATGCCGGTGAGCAGCCTCACGGGGGCGGCAAGGCAGTTGGCGCAGTTACGCAACAAACCCCTGGGAAAGGTATTGTTCGCCAATTCCCATACCCGCCGCAAGCAGGTGCAGATCGCCCGCTTCCTGCCACAGCACAAATCCTTTCGGTCAGCCGTGTCCCACCTCCGGGAGGTGCCGGAAGAATTGTGGGGGCGGCGCACCCTGTTTCTGTATGCGGGAAAACCAATCCTGGTGAATGAGGTGTTTTTGCCAACGCTGGTGGATCGGGTTCCCGGCCCTCACCGGGTATAGCACCCCTGTTTTTCCTCGAATCTGCACAGCTCTGCCGCGTCGTTGATGTTGGCAAAGGATTCCGGCTGGGCGGAATAGTCAGCCAGGGCCAGGTGGTGTGCCTTGCACCAGGCGCGCAGTTTTCGTTCACCGCGAAACAGGTAGGCTTGCAGATCCTGCTGCAAGGCAACGGGAATCAGGGCGAAAGCCGGTTGCAGGCTTTTGCCGTCATGCACCACCGCCACCTCTCCCTGCTGATCCAGCAGCGCCGCCGCAAGGCGCTGGCCAAGATCCGCGGGCAGGCCGGGGACATCGCAGGGTGCGCATAACAGGTATTGACTACGGGTGGCATGCAAGGCGGCGAGAATGCCTGCCAAAGGGCCTTGGAAACCGTCCAGCTCATCGCTGATAACGGGATAGCCAAGGGTCTGATAATCTGCCAGGTTCCGGTTGGCATTGATCATGAGCGCTCCTGCCTGGGGAGCGAGGGTGGCAATTACATGTTCGATCATGCGTCTGCCATCGAGTTTTACCAGCCCCTTGTCCTGGCCTCCCATGCGCGAGCCACGGCCGCCGGCCAGGATCACGGCGGTAATTTGTTGGGAATCGATCATCATGCTTGGCAGTTGGGGGATATTGGGATTATTGTACATGGAATGGCATGGAATGATGCCAGCCCGGAAATTGCGCAGGCCGCTGATTTGGAATTGACTGGCGAGAGAGATGGCTCATGGACAAAACGGAAGAAACAGCTTCGTTGTTGATCAGGCGATTGATGCGCCCCGCCTTGTTCGATCATCCGGTGAAAAACCTGCGTCTGGTGGAAACCCATATTTCCTGGGTGCTGTTGACGGGAGATTATGCCTACAAGATCAAGAAGCCCGTAAACCTGGGCTTCCTGGATTTTTCCACCCTGGAAAAACGCCACTTCTATTGTGCAGAGGAAGTCCGTTTGAATCGTCGTCTGGCTGCAGATTACTATCTCGATGTTGTCCCTGTGACAGGCGCCCGGGAACAGCCGCATTGGGACGGTACGGGCAAGGCAATGGAATATGCGGTGAAAATGCGCCAGTTTCCCCAGGATGCGCAACTGGATCGAATCCTCGACCGAGGGCGGCTGGAACCCGGGTACATGAATGCCTTTGCATGCCTGATAGCGGATTTTCATGAAAAGGTTCCGGTAGCCAGTCCTTCCGGCAGCTATGGAACTCCCGAACATATCTATCACCCTGTCGCCGAGAATTTTGCTCAGCTGGAAAAGCTGTACGGTAGGGCGGGGCTGTCATCACAGTTGAAAAAGCTCCAACACTGGAGCAGGGAAAGTTTTACCGGCATGAAGCCTGTTTTTGAGCGGCGCAAGGCACAAGGGTTTGTGCGTGAATGCCATGGCGACATGCATTTACGCAATATGGCCTGGGTGGATGGCCAACCCCTGGTGTTCGACTGTATTGAATTCAACCCCGATCTTCGCTGGATCGATGTTGTCAGCGAGATTGCCTTTCCGGTGATGGATTTGCTGCAGCGCGGGGAGCCGCAACTGGCCTGGCGTTTCCTGAACGCCTATCTCGAGGTTGGTGGCGACTATGCGGGTATGCGCCTGTTGCCATTCTATCTCACCTACCGGGCCATGGTGCGGGCGAAGGTTGCCGCCATCCAGGTGAGTCAGGCTGGTATCGAAGTGGAAGACAAGATGGCGGCAGAGCAAGCGCGTGAAGAATATCTGCAACTGGCCGAACACTGCAGTCATAATCGGCAACCAATGCTGCTGATCACCCGGGGTTTGTCGGCCTCGGGAAAATCCAACCTCACCAGCCTGCTGCTGGAAAAACTGGGCGCCATTCGCATTCGCTCCGACGTAGAGCGCAAGCGGCTGTTTGGCATGAACAGGCATGACGGCGCCAAATTTGCTTTTGGGAAAGGAATCTACAGCAGCGCGGCCAGCGAAAAAACCTATGCCAGATTGGTGCAGCTTGCGGAGGTGCTCCTGGAAGCAGGGTTTCCGGTCATTGTTGATGCTGCGTTTCTGAAGGCAGATCAGCGCCAGCCGTTTCAGCTCTTGGCGGCGGCAAAGCAGTCGCCGTATATCATCCTGGAGCTGCAGGCATCGAAAGACACCCTGCGCAAGCGTATACAGCGCAGGGCGAAAGGTGTTTCTGATGCTGATCTGGGCGTACTGGAGCGGCAGTTCCGATTGTGGCAGGAGCTGGAGCCGGATGAGCAAGGCCATTGCGTTTGTATCGATATGGAAAAGGAGCCGGAGCCGGAGCAGTTGTTGCAGCGAATTCGGGCGATGGCCTGATCAGAGACCGCTTCTTCTTTGCTGTTCCTGGTGATGATTTCTGGGGGCTGCCGATCCGGTTCTTGCAGGTGCGGAAAAATGAACTCAGTTCCGCAAAACCCGGCAACAAAGGGTTTTGTTCAGCGAGGGCTTGTCGTCTCGGGACAGAAAGCAAAGGGTAGGGTCTGGTCTTCGTTTCCCAGCCCTCATGCGCGCAGATGCCTCAATAGCGGTGCCCTTGAGGCTTGCCCCCGCTGCCTTCCTTTTCAAATCCCCTGTCAGTCTGCGTAGGGTACGACAACCGCAGGATGTTGCGCCGCCCGGGGGGGCGATCACCGCCACCGTTTGTATTTGCTCAGGGCATATTGATTGGCTTTATGCGGGGAGAAACTGCCCGGTATTCAAAAAATCCTTGTGACAGAGTATACTTGCGCCACGAATGGCAGCAATGGATGGCGCAGACAGGTGGCTTGGTGGGTAATCCGGGGATTCACCCGGGCAACAGGGTTTTTCATGAGTGCTGTATTAGCAAACAATAAAGCAGAAGAGATTCGGCAATATTTGGCCAGTGTGGGCGTGTACGCTACACCGCAGCGGCAGGCTATTGCAGAAATGCTGTTTTCACGCCATCAACATCTGACGGCCGACCAGGTATTTGAAGAGGTAAGCAAATCTGCAAGACGGGTTTCCCGTGCAACGGTGTACAACACCCTCAACCTGTTTGCCCAAAAAGGTCTGGTGCGCGAGATTTTTGTGGATGCTTCCCGCACGTTCTACGATTCAAACACCTCTTCCCACTACCATCTTTACAATATCGATGCTGGTGATCTCATTGATATGGATGATCAGGATGTAGCCCGCTATATTTCCAGAAACATGCCTGAAGGCATGGTGCTTGAAGGCATTGATGTTGTGGTTCGGGTGCGCAATAGCGTCAGCGCGTAGCGGCAGATTTCTGCCGACGCATTTTTTTCTGTTTTTTCCCAAAAATATCCACCTTGATTGACCGGCGTCAACACATTTGGAATTAGACCAATTCTATAATTATCGGTGCTGATCGCAAGGTATTGGCATTGAGTCGATGGGATGAATGCTTGGGGCCGCGCAGAGTTTGCGGACTTCAGTGATTTCCATCTTGGTATGTAGATGAGCGGTTATGAAGCTCTGCAGTATATTCTTAGGTGATAGATACAATGAAAAAAGGAAGTGTTTTATTAGCAATGGTGGCGAGTCTGGGGCTGGTTTCCACCTCGATTGCCGCAGAACCCATTCAGGTGATCAAGCCTGTACAAAATGTAAATCTTGCCGAGGTTGAGCTGGGGAAAAAGTTGTTTTTCGATCCCAGATTGTCCATTTCAGGATTCATTTCCTGTAACTCTTGCCACAACCTGAGTATGGGTGGCACCGACAACCTGAAAACTTCCATCGGGCACAAGTGGAACCAGGGGCCGATCAATGCACCCACCGTGCTCAATTCCAGTCTGAACCTGGCCCAGTTCTGGGATGGCCGGGCCAAGGATCTCAAGGAACAGGCGGGTGGCCCGATCGCCAATCCTGGTGAAATGGCTTCCAACCACACCCTGGCTGTGGATGTACTGCAATCCATTCCAAGCTATGTGCGCGAATTTCAACTGGTTTTTGGCAGTGATAAAGTAACCATCGATAGAGTTACCCAGGCTATCGCCGAGTTTGAGAAAACCCTGGTGACGCCAAACTCCCGCTTCGACCTGTGGTTGCTGGGCAAGAAAGATGCCTTGACCCAAGAGGAGCTGGCAGGCTACAAGCTCTTCAAGAGCAGTGGCTGCGTAGGCTGTCACAATGGCTCGGCGGTGGGAGGCAACTCCTTCCAGAAGATGGGCGTGATTGAACCTTACAAAACCAGCAACAAGGCGGAAGGTTTGTCTGCAGTTACCGGCAAGGATGCAGACAGGTTCAGGTTCAAGGTGCCTACGCTGCGTAATGTGGAGTTGACCTATCCGTACTTCCATGACGGTGAAGCAGAAACCCTGACTGAAGCCGTAGATGTTATGGGGCGTTTGCAGTTGGGCAAGAAATTCAGCAAGAAGGAAAACGCGCAAATTGTGGCGTTCCTCAAGACGCTGACAGGCGAACAGCCTACTTTTCTGATGCCGATTCTTCCTCCTTCTACGGATGAGACCCCCCGCTCCCGGCCTTTTGACTAGTCCGGGCTGATGATGGCTTGAGCCTGCCGGGCGTATGCGCTGCACAACGCTGAGCTTGGCAGGCTCTTTCTTTTGGCGGAAACCAAAAGAAATATCCGCAGGAATGATGTTCAGGGCCCCTTCAGCCAATTCATGGCATACGGGAAGAACCTGTCGCAGCGGAAAAGTTTGTGCTATTCCTGTTTGCCATACAAACCGGCATACAGTCCGTCTTCCCGGATCAGTTCATCATGCCGGCCTTGTTCCACGATGCGCCCGCCCTCAAATACCAGCACCCGGTCTGCCTGTTTTACTGCACTCAGACGGTGAGCGATGATAAGGGTGGTGCGGTGCTGTAAAAAATCTGCAAGCCTTTGGTGCAGGCGGGCTTCGGTTTCGGTATCCAGGGCAGACGTGGCCTCATCCAGAATTACCACTTCAGGCTTGCTGAGTATCATGCGTGCCATCGCCAAGCGCTGACGCTGGCCCCCGGATAGTCGCACACCGTCGCGCCCGATGCGGGTTTCCAGTTGCTGTGGTAGCTCTTCGACAACAGTTTTCAGCTGGGCGATCTCCAATGCCTGCCAGATGGCCTCGTCAGCAATATCCGCGCCCAGGGTGATGTTCATGCGTACGCTGTCGTTGAGCAGGGCAGGTTGCTGCAGTACCGTAGCTACGTTGTCACGAACTGTGTCCAGCCCGATTTCCGTTACCGGAACATTCTCAAAGCAGACGCAACCGCTGCGGGGCAGATACAGACCCAAAATGATTTTTACCAGCGTACTTTTGCCACCACCACTGGCTCCGACCAGGGCGACTTTTTCCCCGGCCTTGATGTTGAGGTTTACGTCCTGCAGAATCGGCGGGCCGTCGCCATAGGCAAAGCCGATGCCCTGCATCTGTATGGATACGGTTTTGCGCCCGGCAAAAGGGTTTTGCCTGTGCGGGAAGTGTGGTTCCAGCTTGACGTCCACCAGCTCGTTGATGCGTCCCAGGGCGGCGCGGGCGGCGTGATAGGCGTACTGGATGTTCAGCAGTTCCTGCACCGGACCCATCATGAACCACAGATAGGCAAATACCGCCAGCATCTGTCCGATGCTGAGGTCGGAATAAAGCACCATGAACATGCTTACGGTGCGGAATATATCGAAACCGAAAAGAAACACCATGAAAGACATGCGTGTTGCCGCATCGCTTTTCCATGCGTAGCTGGCGGAGCTGCTGCGGATGCGGTCAGCCTTGTCGATAATCCGCCGGATATAGTGCCGCTCGCGGTTGCTGGCACGGATCTGCTCGATGGCGTCCAGGGTTTCTGCCAAGGCTTCCTGGAATGCCTGATAGGCGCGGTTTTCCCGGCCTTTGAGTTCCTTGATCTTGCGCCCGAAGAGTGTGGTCACATACACCACCAGCGGGTTCAGCAGCAGAATGAATAATGCCAGCTGCCAGTGCATCCACAACAGCACCACGGCGGTGCCGATTACCGTGAGCAGGGCGACGATGAACTTGCTGGTGGAATTGCTGACGAACTGGTCAACGACATCCAGATCCGTTACCAGATGAGAAGCAACAGTACTGCTGCCCAGCACTTCATATTCCGCCATGGAAAAATGCTGCAGACGCTGCAGCAGATCCCGGCGGATACGAAAAATGACGTCCTTGGAAATGCGGGTGAACTCCCGTACCTGCCAGACGCCGAAAACGAGGGCCAGAAAACGCAGAATAAGAGTCAGAAACAACACCGCAAGAATGTACAAGACCGGCCCCTGCCAGCTTTCCGGGAACAGCTTCTGACCCCAGCCTACCAGGGTGCCGGGTTTGTCCAGCAATACTTCATCCACCAGCAGTGGCATAAGCAGGGGAACGGGCACAGACGCCAGGGTGCCGAGGACGGCGATGATGTTGGCGGTAATCAGCTCCCGGCGATGGGAAAGCACCATGCGGATCATTTCGCCCCAGGAATAGGGGGCAGATCGCACAGCAGGGTTGCTGGAGGGTGGATTCATCGGGTGATTCTATCAACTTTTGCTAGAATGAACGCTTCTCTGGCAAGAAGGTTTCAGACACATGCGTGCTTTTCTCCTGTTGATATTTCTTTATAGCGGCTTGTCCGGTGCTGCCCTGGTTGACCTGCAGGGAAACTTTACCCAAGGGGGGCTGGTATACGGCAAGACTTCTCCTGGCGCACAGGTTATGCACGATGGGCAGAAGGTGCCGGTCTCTGATCAGGGGGCGTTTATTATCGGCTTTAACAGGAATGCGCCAGAGCAGTCGAAACTGGTGGTCGTCCTGCCAGGCGGCGACAAGGAAGTGCGCCAGCTGCAGGTTTCCCAGCGCAGCTACCGTATCCAGCGTATCGATGGCCTGCCACAGCGCAAGGTGACGCCGCGAAAGGAAGACCAGCAGCGCATCAAGGCAGACCGGGAGGCGGTGAAGAAGGCGCGAGCCAGGCAGGATCAGAGAATTGATTTTTTGCAAGGCTTCGCATGGCCGGCCCAAGGTAGAATAAGCGGAGTATATGGCAGTCAGCGGATATTGAACGGAAAACCAAAATGGCCCCATTATGGTGTGGATATTGCCGGGCCGGTGGGTAAACCCGTGCGCGCACCAGCAGGTGGCATCGTCACTCTGGCGTATCCGGACATGTTTTATTCCGGAGCCACACTGATCATGGATCATGGACATGGGTTATCATCTACCTTTTTACATTTGCACAAAATACTGGTCAAAGAGGGACAGAGGGTGGAGAAAGGGCAGGTCGTGGCGGAAATGGGTGCCAGCGGCAGAGTTACCGGCCCGCACCTGGACTGGCGTATGAACCTGCGCGGCAAACGGCTGGATCCGCAGTTACTGGTTGGCCCGATGAATTCTGAGAAAGTGGAATATACAAAATGAAAAAAATCCTGATTGTTTCCCTGTTGGCGCTTGTTTCCCGGATTACTGTGGCAGATGATCTGATGCAGATATACACCAAGGCGGTGGAGAAAGATCCGGTGCTCAGAGAAGCTGCGGCGATTCGCGACTCCCGTCGTGAATCCCGCCCCCTGGCCCTGTCGCAGCTGCTGCCCAATGTCAGCATCAGCGGTGACGCCAACTACAACAGCAGCGATACCCAGCTCGCCGACCGGGAAAACTACGGCAGCAGCAGCCTGGGCATCAATCTGCTCCAGCCCCTGTACCGCCGTGACCGCATGATTCGCCTGGAGCAGGCGGACTGGCAGCTGGAGCTGGCCGATGCGGAATACCGTGGCAAGGAGCAGGATCTGATGCTGCGGGTGGCGACGGCCTATTTTGATATCCTGTCGGCACAGGAAGGTGTGACCTTCGTGCAGGCGGACAAAAAAGCCATCGCTCGCCAGCTGGAACAGGCCAAGCAGCGCTTTGAAGTGGGTTTGATTGCCATAACCGGGGTGCATGAAGCCCAGGCCCGGTATGACCAGGCGGTTACCGATGAAATTGTGGCGCAGAACGAACTCGACAACGCCTGGGAGGACTTGCGGCAGATTCTGGGTATGCGTCCGGAAACATTGACCAAATTGAAAGGAAAGCTTGCGCTGGAACCCCCGCTGCCGGCGGTTATTGACGAATGGAGTGCTTTTGGCCTGGAAAACAATCCCGCAGTAAAAGCGGCTTCCGATGCGACGCAAATTGCCCAGCGGGAGATCGAGGTGAAGAATTCCGGGCACTATCCGAGCCTTGATCTGGTTGGTCGTTACGGTACTTTTCAAACCAACCAGGAAAACCGTTTCGATGTGGATAGCGGCAACATCGGTTTGCAGCTGAATGTACCCCTGTATGCTGGTGGCGGGGTAACGGCTGCCACCCGCCAGGCCAGGGCAGACCTCATTGCCGCCCAGGAACGGCTGGATCAGGCGCGGCGGGAAACCGATCGTGCAGTGCGCAATGCCTACCGTGGCGTGCAGTCCAGTATCAGCGCCGTAAAGGCGCTGGAGGCGGCTATCGTTTCCACCGGGAGTGCGCTGGAAGCGACCACTGCCGGTTTCGAGGTGGGTACGCGAACCCTGGTGGATGTGCTGAATTCCCAGCGTGATTACTACCGTGCACAAAGAGATCATGCCCGGGCGCGTTATGTTTATCTGGTCAACATGCTGCGCCTGCGTCAGGCGGCGGGGATACTGGAGGTGCAGGACATGGAAAAAATCAATGCCCTGTTGGCAAGCAAATAATGTCAGGAAACAGTATTGGCAAGCTCTTTACCGTTACCAGCTTTGGAGAAAGCCATGGCCCGGCCATCGGCTGCATCGTGGATGGATGCCCGCCCGGCATGGAGCTGAGTGAGGCCGATATTCAGCCTGATCTGGAGCGCCGCCGGCCAGGGAAAACACGCCACACCACCCAGCGCCGGGAAATGGATGAAGTGCAGATCCTGTCTGGCGTATTCGAAGGAAAAACCACGGGCACCCCCATTGGCCTGCTAATACAAAACACAGATCAGCGCTCTCAGGACTATTCAGAAATTGCCGCCAGCTTTCGTCCCGGACATGCAGACTACACCTATCTGCAGAAATACGGCATCCGCGATTATCGCGGCGGTGGCCGATCCTCGGCGAGGGAGACGGCAATGCGCGTGGCTGCAGGCGCCATCGCCAAAAAATACCTTCGTGAACGCTTCGGTGTTGCGGTGCGCGGCTGTTTGTCTGCGCTGGGTGAAAACCGTCCTGCTGGTTTTTCCTGGGATGGCACGGAAGACAATCCCTTCTTCTGGCCGGACGCTGGCCAGATTGCATCTCTGGAAGCCTATATGGATGCCTTGCGCAAGCAGGGCAATTCCGTGGGCGCGGAAGTGACCGTGGTGGCCCAGGGTGTCCCGCCGGGCTGGGGCGAACCAGTGTTTGATCGTCTGGATGCAGATATCGCCCATGCCCTGATGGGTATCAATGCCGCCAAGGGCGTGGAAATCGGCGCGGGTTTTGCGTCTGTAGCGCAACCCGGTACGGAACATCGGGATGAGATAACCCCCGAAGGTTTTCTCAGCAACAATGCCGGCGGGGTTCTGGGTGGCATTTCGTCAGGCCAGGATATCGTGGCCAGGGTTGCTTTCAAGCCCACCTCCAGCATCCGCCTGGGAGGGAAAACTGTCAATACCAGCGGGGAGGCCGCAGAGGTGGTTACCAAAGGCCGCCATGACCCCTGCGTGGGCATCCGGGCTGTACCCATTGCCGAGGCCATGCTGGCAATTGTTTTGCTGGATCATGCCCTGCGGCAGCGCGCCCAGAACGGAGACGTGCAACCACCGGTGAGTGTTATTCCCCCGAGGGCGTAGATGCCTTACTGGCGACTGTCTGCCTTCTATTTTTTTTATTTCGCCGCCCTGGGCACGTTGATGCCCTACTGGGGGCTGTATTTGCAGTCTCTTGGGTTCGATCCCTTTGCCATCGGTTCGCTCATGTCCATTCTCATGGCGACCAAAATTGTTGCGCCCAACGTCTGGGGTTGGCTTGGGGATTACCTGGGGCGCCGCATGGTCATTGTGCGCCTGGCTTCGTTGCTGGCGCTGCTGGCGTTTCTGGCCATGCCTGGCGCCACGGGCTTTGCCGAAATTGCCCTGATCATGGTTCTGTTCAGCTTTTTTTGGAATGCTTCTCTGCCCCAGTTTGAGGCAGTGACGTTCAACTATCTGGGAAAGGCGGTAGAGCGCTATTCCCGCCTGCGCCTGTGGGGCTCGGTGGGCTTTGTCGTTACCGTGGTACTGGTGGGGTATCTGGTAGACAGGTGTGGCAGCAGTGTGATTCCGACGGCCTTGTTGATGGTCGTTGCCGGTATCCTGTTGTCCAGTCTGCTGGTAAAGGACAAGCCGGGAATGATTTCCGCAGAGGCGCAGCCTCCAATTCTGGTGGTGCTGAAAGCACCCAGGGTCATGGCCTTTTTTGCCGCGGTATTTCTGATGCAAATGAGTCATGGCCCCTATTACGCCTTCTACTCCATTTATCTGCAGGATTTTGGCTACAGCAAAAGCAGCATCGGTATTTTGTGGAGCATTGGCGTACTGGCGGAAGTGTTGTTGTTTGTATTCATGCACCGGCTCATGCACCGCTATTCCGCCACATTGATTTTGCTGGCGAGCCTGATTCTGGCTTCGTTGCGCTGGCTGCTGATCGGTTATTTCCCCGATGTACTGGGTTTGCTTGTTTTTTCCCAGGTGCTGCATGCGGCAAGCTTCGGCAGCTTTCATGCAGCAGCAATCCATATCGTGCATGGTTATTTCCATGGCCGTCATCAAGGGCGGGGGCAGGCTTTGTACAGTAGTCTCAGCTTTGGTGCAGGTGGAGCCGTGGGCACATTTACCAGTGGTTTATTGTGGGAACAGTGGGGGGCTGCTTTCGCTTATACTATGGCTTCTGCCATGGCCTTGCTGGGTGCGTGGATCGTGTGGCGTTTCATACCTGCTGCCAAACTGGACAACTGAAGAACAATTCTGTGAATAGATTGCGTCGACTGATTTTGCCCGTTCTCATTATTGCCGTGGCAATTGCCGTGTTCATGGCGCTCAAGGCCACAAAACCGCACAGCAAGGATGTGGAGATCCGGGAAAAGTCCTGGCCAGTGGCTGCAATACCAGTGGAAACCGGGGAGTGGCCCACGAATACCTTGCTCTATGGTGTTGTGGATGCGCTGCGTTATTCGGTACTCACCGCTGCCCTTACTGCCGATGTAAAGCAGGTGCATGTGATCGAGGGCGGCCAGATAAAGGCGCAGGATTTGCTGGTGGAACTGGATGACCAGGATGCCAGGCTGGATCTGATTCAAGCCCAGGCCGATGTGACCAGAGCCCAGGCGGCGATTGCAGTTCAGGAATCACGCCATCAGGCTGATCTGGAAACCCTGCCGAACGAGCGCCGCCTGCACAAGCTGGTTCAGGCGGAAGTGGCGCGTTTGCTTGATCTGAAAAGAAAGCAGGTCAGCTCCCAGTCGGCGCTGGATATTGCCAGGCAGAATGCCGCCCGCCAGTCCATCAGCATTGCCCGCATCGAGGAGAGCATTCGCACCCATCAGAGCAAGATGCTGGAGCTGGGGGCCGCCCTGGAGCGCGCCCGGGCCGCGCTGAAAAAATCCCGCCTGCAACTCGAGCGCACCAAAGTCAAGGCGCCCTTTGACGGCAGGGTGGTAAAAGTGTTGGTGGCGCAGGGGCATCGGGTAAATGTGGGTGCGCCCTTGCTGGACGTGTTCGAAAACACCAGCCTTATGTTTCGCGCCATGTTGCCCGCCATCTATGTGCCCCAGGTGCGCAGGGCCTGGGCGGAGGAAAAGCCCCTGGTTGTGGCCGGCAAGGTAGACGGGAAAGCAGTCAAGGGCCATCTTATTTCCCTGGGGGCCGAGGTGCGCCAGGGCAGTGGTGGCGTAGAGGCATTGTTTCAGATTGACTCCGGCTGGAACTGGCTGCAAAAAGGCCGCGTCATGCAGTTGCGCCTGACCCTGCCACAGCAGGCGGGGGTAATGCCGGTGCCTTTTGAGGCACTGTATGGTTCTGACAAGGTATATGTTATCGATGAGCAGCAGCGCCTGCGCCCGGTTCTGGTCGAGCGGGTCGGCGAGATCTGGCTGAACGGGAAAAACCAGGTGCTGATTCGTTCTCCGCAGCTGAAATCCGGACAGCAGTTGCTGGTTACCCAGTTGCCCAATGCGGTGGAAAGCCTGCTGGTAGAGGTTGTGGCTGGTGGCTGAGGGTTCCTGGCACAAGAACGACATCATCGGCATCTTTGCCCGGCATCCGGTAGCCGCCAATCTGCTGATGGTCATTATGCTCCTGTCCGGAGCGCTGGCGCTTTCTTCCCTGAACACTCAATTTTTTCCCACCTTTGATATTCAGGTTGTCACGGCCAGGGTGGTCTGGCCGGGGGCGACAGCGGAGGATGTGGAAAAGTCCATTACCATTCCCCTGGAGCAGGAATTGCGCTCTGTGGAAGGGCTGGAAAAGATTACATCCACTTCCGCCCAGGGTGTCGGCGTGGTGATTCTGGAATTTCCGGAAGGAACAGACATGGGGGAAGCCACCGACCGGGTGGACTCGCGGGTCAAGGCGGTGCGCAACCTCCCTCAGGATGCCCGCACCCCCCAGGTCAGCCATGTGATCAACTTTGAACCCATTGCCCGCCTGTTGCTGCATGGCCCTTCGGATCTGCGGGAACTGCGCACCCTGGCGTATCGCTTTGAGGAAGAACTGTTGCAGCGGGGGGTGGCCAAGGTGGACATCAATGGCCTGCCGGAAGAGGAGATCGCAGTACAGCTTTCCCAGCGGCAACTGCAGGTTCTGAACATGTCCCTGGGGGAAGTGGGGCGCCGCATCAATGAACTGTCCCGTGATCTGCCTGCCGGTCAGGTGGGAAAACGGGATGTGGCCAGGGAGATGCGGGCGCTCAGCCAGCAGCGGGACATTGCGGGTTTTGAAGATCTGCCGCTGGTGGCCAATCTCAAGGGTGACTATGTGCGCCTGGGCGATGTGGCCAAGGTTGAGCGTCGCCCCAAGGCGAATCAAATATCCATTAGCTATCAGGGCAAGCCGGCGGTGGAGCTGCATGCCATGCGCGCCACTACCGGCGATACCCTGGAGTCCGCCCGTATCCTGGAGGAATGGCTGGTGGAAACCCGCGCCCGCTTGCCAAAGGGTGTTGAAATTACTGTCTATGATGAAAGCTGGCAGTTGATCCGCGACCGCATCAACCTGCTGCTGAAAAATGGCCTGGGTGGCCTGGTGCTGGTGGTGATTATCTTGTTCCTGTTTCTCAATGCCCGGGTGGCGGGCTGGGTAACCCTGGGTATTCCGGTGTCCTTCATGGCAACCCTGGCGTTGATCTGGCTGGCAGGGGGCAGTATCAACATGATTTCCCTGTTCGGCATGATCATGGCCCTGGGGATTATTGTGGACGATGCCATCGTGGTCGGGGAAGATGCCCTGGCGCACTACCAGAAAGGGGAAAGGTCGCTGGAAGCGGCAGAAGGGGGCGCACGGCGCATGCTGGCGCCAGTGCTGTCTTCCTCCCTGACCACGATTGCGGCCTTTGTTCCCCTGATGATGGTGTCCGGGATCATCGGCAGCATCCTGTTCGATATTCCCTTCGTGGTGATTTGTGTCATCATCGCCTCCCTGATAGAGAGTTTTCTGGTATTGCCCGGACATCTGCGCCACAGCTTCCAAAAAGCCCAGCATAAGGAACCCGGCCGGTTGCGGAAAAAGCTGGATGCAGGGTTCGAGCGTTTCCGTGACTACCGCTTCCGGCCCCTGGTCAAGGCATCGATCTCCCGCCCCGGTGTGACCATAGCGGCTGCCCTGGCTGCACTGATCATAACGGTAGGTCTGCTGGCCGGTGGGCGTATCGGCTTCACCTTCTTCCCTACGGTTGAAGGCAATGTCATTCACGCCAGCGCCAGCTTTGTTTCCGGCACTCCTCCGGAAAGGGTCGATGCCTTTATCGGAAAAGTGGAAGAAGCTTTATACGAAGCGGAAGAAGCCCTGGGAGGAGGCCTGGTGCGTGTTGCCAAGGTGTCTCACGGCATGGGTATATTTTCCAACGCCCAGTCCGGCAGGGCTGGTGAACAGTTTGCCACCATTACCGCAGAGCTGGTGCCATCGGATGAGCGCACGGTGCGCAATCAGGCTTTTCTGGACCAGTGGCGCAAGCATTTCAAGGATGCCCCGGGCCTGGAGAAGATGACGCTGACCTCAAGAAAAGGCGGCGGCCCGCCCGGCAGGGATCTGGAAATCAAACTGACCGGGCCGGACATACGACACCTCAAGGAAGCGGCGCTCGCCATTACCACTACTTTGGAAGGGATGGATGGCGTTACCGGCATTGAAGATGACATGCCCTATGGCCGACAGCAAATGATTTACACCCTCACCCCCATGGGACGGGCGCAGGGGTTGACAGAGGTGGAAGTGGCGCGCCAGCTTGGTGATGCTTTTTCCGGTAATCTCAGCCAGATATTCATCGATGGGCGGGATGAGCTGGAGGTGCGGGTACTGTTACCGGACGAGCAGCGTTACCACCTGTCTGCCCTGGACTACCTGAGTCTGCGTTTGCCCGGAGGCGGGCAGATGCCTATGGGCAGTGCATTGCAACTCAAAGAACGCCAGGGGTTCGAGATTTTGCGCCATTATGATGGCCAGCTTTCCGCCACGGTGTTTGCCGATGTTGATCCCACCAGGAACAATGCCAACGACATACGTGCCCAGCTGGAGCAGGATCTGTTCGCGGAGGTGTTCCACAAATGGGGTGTGCATATGAGCTATACGGGCAAGGCGCAAGACCAGAAGGAAACCCTGGCGGACATGAAAAAAGGCGCACTGTTTTCCCTGGCCATGATCTATATTGTGCTGGCCTGGGTGTTTGGTTCTTACGGCTGGCCGTTGGTGGTCATGAGCATCATTCCCTTCGGAGTTGTTGGTGCTGTGATGGGGCATTGGGCCATGGACATTGAGCTGACGATTCTTTCCATGTTCGGCATTTTCGGCCTGTCAGGTATTGTGGTGAACGATTCCATAATCCTGGTGATATTCTACAAGCAGTTGCGTGAAAAACAGGGTATGGGGGTGAGTGAAGCCATCGTAGAGGCTGCCTGCCAACGTTTGCGGGCGGTGCTGCTTACCTCTCTGACCACAATCGCCGGATTGACGCCCCTGCTGTTCGAAACTTCCCTGCAGGCACAATTCCTGATTCCCATGGCAGTGTCGATTTCCTTCGGACTCGCGTTTTCCACCTTCCTTGTATTGCTGCTGGTGCCGGCACTGCTGGAACTGCATGAAAAATTTGTCCACAGGCGCAGATTGCGGCAGCAAGGAAATCTGGCGGAAGCAAACGGCTAGAATGTTTTCCTACTTCAGGGCGGAAATAAAAGAAATCACCTCTTCCTTGTAGTCTTCGATGATAAGGGAAATATTCTCTGAATTGATATCCAGCAGCTGGCAGGCGGGTATCTGGTCGTAGTCCGTGCTGGCGTCGGCATCGTTATTTGAAGCTTGGGAAAGCAGGATTGCGCAAATCAGTATTTCACGCAGCCCGATGCCTTCTTCGCTTCCCGGCTGCTCGATCTCATTCTGCTTTTCAATAGCCATGGAAATATTTTCCGGGAAACCCCAGTTTTCCACCAGTGCCTGACCAATGCCCGGTCCCCAGTTGTTGATGATTTCATTGGAGACCAGATCAGGAAAATCTGTTGCCCGGGATAAAATATAGTAGGTGCCAATGTTGTGCAAAAGCCCAGCCAGCATGGCGTTGTGCTTTTCGCTGGCCAGTCCCGCCCGTATGGAAAGCAGATAGCTGTATGCGGCAACCCTGACGGATTCCACGCGTGTTTTGTTGAGGAGATATGCCAGGCTCGACCCCTTTGGCGCCTTGAACACATCCTTGGTCGCCAGGGTGACTGTGGCGCTGTTTACCGCTGACAGGCCCAGGCGGGAGACGGCAACGCTGAGATCGGTCACCTTTACGCCGGAACGATTGAGCAAGGCAGAATTTGCCAGCAGCAGGATGCGTACGCACAGATCCGGCGCCGCCACGACGATGCGGCTGACGTCCTGCAGTGATACGTCCGGGTCATGAAGGGTTTTTATGATGCGCGCATAGATGTCTGGAAAAGGCGGCAGGTCGATCTCTCGTGTTGCCAGCTTTTCCGTCAGGTCTTGCAGAAAACTGAGTTCTCTCTCCTGAAGAGGATGTTCTTGGGATTGCTGTTGCATCCTTATTTACCTTCTGATTTAGTGTCACAACAGTATTCGGCCGCAGCAGGGAAAACTTTAGCCCGGAAATCCCACATCC
>JALWMK010000017.1:20512-25780 GCA_027083925.1 Sedimenticola sp.
TTGACAGGAATGGACTGATTTCCTTTAACATTTCCTGGTGAATCTTGATGTTTCCGGCGACCAGATTGCCGGTTTCGAAATGCTTGTCACCGCCACTCAGATCGGTGACTACGCCACCGGCTTCCTTGACCAGAAGCGCGCCTGCGGCAAAATCCCACTGAGCCAGCCCCAGCTCCCAGAAGGCATCGGTGCGGCCTGCCGCCAGCCAGGCGAAATCCAGCGCGGCGGATCCGGGGCGGCGCACTCCGGCGGCATTTTTTATCAATGCCTTCATCATGCCGAAATAGGCGTCTACATGCTGTTGGTCGCGGTAGGGAATACCGGTTCCCAGCAGGGCGCCGTGCAGATCCTTTTGCCTGGAAACGCGGATGCGATGGTCGTTCAGGTAGGCGCCGCCACCCTTGTGCGCGCTGAAGGTTTCATCCCGCAGCGGGTCATAGACCACGGCGGCTTCCAGTTGACCGCGGTGTTGCAGGGCAATGGAAATGGAGAATTGTGGGAAGCCATGCAGATAGTTGGTGGTGCCGTCTAGGGGGTCGATGATCCACAGAAAATCGTTTCCAGCGTGACGGCCGCTTTCTTCGGCCAGAATGGCGTGATCCGGATAGGCCTTTTTGATGGCGTTAATGATGATCTGCTCGGAAGCGCGGTCTACCTCGGTGACGAAATCATTTGCCTGCTTCTCCTGCACCTCGACCTGATCCATGCGGTTGAAGTAGTTGAGCAGCAACTTGCCTGCGTCGCGGGCCGCACGGGAGGCAATGGTAGTCATGGGATTCATGATTGTTGAGGATAATCCGAGCCTTGAAAATAATTAGCCATTATACTCTACCGCCATGGAAAACATACGCATTGTATTGGTGGAAACATCCCATGGCGGGAATATAGGCGCGGTCGCCCGGGCGATGAAAAACATGTGCCTGGAAGAGCTGGCTTTGGTGCGGCCAAAGCAGTTTCTCACAGAAGATACCATGGCCAGAGCCTCCGGCGCGGATGATATTCTGCATGAAGCCAGCATCCATCAAAGCCTGGATGAGGCCGTGGCGGATTGTACACTGGTGGTGGGCGCCAGTGCCCGCATGCGCTCCGTCAGCTGGCCACAACTGAATCCCCGCGAGTGTGCGGAGCTGGTGATGCAGCGTAGCACCCAAAACAAGGCGGCGCTGGTGTTCGGGCGGGAACGTACGGGCCTGACCAATGCCGAACTGGAGCGATGCAATTACCTGGTGAATATCCCCGCCAATCCGGATTATTCCTCCCTGAATCTGGGGATGGCGGTGCAGGTAATCAGTTATGAATTGATGATGCGGCTACAGCAGGGGCGAAAGCTTGTCGCTGAAGAGCGTGAACCGGCTAAAGCCGGGGATATGCAGGGGTTGTTCCGGCATCTGGAACAGGCGCTGGAAGACATCGGTTTCCTTGATCCCCGCAAGTCAGACAAACTCATGCGGCGTCTGAAGCGACTGTTCTACCGGGCCGAACCGGATCTGGATGAACTGAAGATCCTGCGGGGCATACTCAGCGCCGCACAGGGGAGAAAATCCGCACGGCGGGAATGAGGCTTTTCCAATGACTCAATTGACACCAGCCGTTGGCTTCGTCAGTCTGGGCTGCCCCAAAAACCTGGTAGATTCGGAACGGATCCTGACCCGGTTGCGAGCCGAAGGTTATGACATCGTTCCGGACTATACCCATGCACAGCTGGTTGTCGTCAACACCTGTGGCTTTATTGACGCAGCGGTGGAGGAATCCCTGGAAACCATTGCCGAAGCCCTGGAGGCCAACGGCCAAGTCATCGTCACCGGCTGCCTGGGGGTGCGAGCAGAGGAAATTCGTGGGAAATACCCCAAGATATTGGGCATCACCGGCCCTCACGCCTATGAAGAAGTCATGGCGTTGGTGCATGAATTCCTGCCCGCGCCCCACGATCCCTGGGACAGCCTGATTCCTCCCCAGGGCATCAAGCTTACCCCTCGCCACTATGCCTATCTGAAAATATCCGAAGGTTGTAATCATCGCTGCAAGTTCTGCATCATTCCCTTCCTGCGCGGAGACCTGGTGAGCCGCCCCCTGGGCGAAGTGGTGGCAGAAGCCGGGCGGCTGGTGGAATCCGGGGTGCGTGAACTGCTGGTGGTGTCCCAGGATACCAGCGCCTATGGCGTGGATCTGAAATACCGCACGGATTTTGTTGGTGGCAGACCCCTGGAAACCCGTCTATCCAGCCTGGCAAAGGCTCTGGGGGAGCTGCCCGCCTGGGTGCGCCTGCACTATGTCTATCCCTATCCCCAAGTGGATCAGGTGATTCCCCTCATGGCCGAAGGCAGCATCCTGCCGTATCTGGATATGCCTTTGCAGCATGGCAGTGAGCGTATCCTCAAGTCCATGGGGCGCCCTGCCGCCATGGAAAAGGTGCTGGATCGCCTGGCTGGCTGGCGCAGGGATTGTCCCGAGCTGGTGATCCGCTCCACCTTCATCGTGGGTTATCCCGGCGAGATGGAGCGGGACTTTGAGGAACTGCTGGATTTCCTGCGAGAAACCCGGCTGGATCGGGTCGGTTGTTTTTCCTATTCCCCAGTGGAAGGTGCGGCCGCCAATGCCTTGCCGGATCAGGTGGCAGAAGAAGTAAAGCAGGAACGTCTGGCACGTTTCATGGAAGTTCAGGCAGCCATCAGCGCTGAAAAGCTGGTGGAAAAAGTTGGCCGACGGCTGGTGGTGCTGGTGGATAAGGTGCAGGAACAGCAGGTAATCGCCAGAGGGCCGGGAGATGCGCCCGAAATCGATGGCCAGGTGTTCATTGAAGGTGCCTGGGAGCTACAGCCGGGAGATTTTGTGGAAGTGGAGATTACCGGCAGTGATGAGCATGATCTGTATGCGCGGATGGTGGAGTGAACCTTGGAATCGCGGGAAGACCGGGCTAGCGATTCATCAGTAACAAAGCCTCGTTGATCAGTTGTGGCATTTTATTGACTGTGTTGCAGCAGATCCCGGCAGCCGGTGGCAACACTTTGCCGCAGTGGACTCATGGCATGTTTATGAAAATCATCCCTCGAACAAAGGATCAATCCTGGTAGTTACGATTAACCCGGCCACCAAATATGTCGTCCTCAGTGCTTCAAACAGGAAGCGTATCAAGGCGCGGCTTGCAGGCAATGGCAAGCCCTTGTCAAAAGCCGCAAAGCTTCCGCTCCTGACCTGCATCCGTGCAGGCCACACCGATACGCGTCCTGTTTGAAGCGCCTAACCAATTGATAATGCAAGAAAGGCCGCCCTGTCTGTGCTGCTGGACTGCGTTATCAACACTTGCTGTAGAAATGACTACAGCGGCGTATTGATGCCTTGCCGCCAGCACAGACAGGGCGGCTGAGGGCGATATATTTGGTGGCCGGGGTAATCTTTATTCCAACAGCTTACCCGGTTGATAGCCGGGGTTTATCGATCCTTGTGAAATCCGGCAAAGGGTGGTGATAGAGGCTTGTTCCCTTCTGAACCCCTTGTTGGCATGAAATTCGCTTGTACTTTTCTAAATCCTTATGAGGGTATGCAAGTGAATGTGAATCTCAACGCCACCGCAAATATCTCCAGCGAACGAAACGGTCGCCTGCTGGATGTTGCGACGATGCTGGTTGAAATGGAGGATACGAGCCGCAAGGGTCTGCTGTTTGCATTGCAGAGCAGTCTGGATCCGGAGCAACTCCTGAAAGTATTCTTTCAGCATCTCAATATGTTGGTTCCCTGCCAGGGAATGAGCTATCGCTATGCCGAAAAGGGCATCTACTTGCAGCAAGGCAGTGGAGAGAAACATTGTGCCCACTATTGTCTCACGCTGGAGGAGGAGCGACTGGGTGAAGTTGGATTCAGTCGCAGCAAGAGGTTTTCTGCGGAAGAGCTTCGCGAGATGGAAATGTTGTTGGCATCCCTGGTGTTGCCGATGCGAAACGCTATTTACTACCACACCGCTCTACAGGCGGCTTCCCTTGACCCGCTGACTGGTTTGAACAACCGGCGTTCCCTGATGGATAATCTGGCCCGGGAAATCGGCAGGTCGCGGCGGGAGTCCCAATCTCTTGCCTTGCTGGTAATCGATATTGACTCGTTCAAACGTATCAATGATGAAATCAGCCATTTGGCGGGGGATCATGTATTGGCTCAGGTTGCAGGCCTTCTGGTTGAAGCAGTCAGGTGTTCGGATATGGTTTTTCGTTTTGCCGGGGATGAGTTTGTGCTGCTCTTGCCAAACATGGATCAGAAAGGAGTAGAGGTGTTGATCTCGCGTATCAGGAAAGCGGTTGAAAAAATGGATTGCTCCTATGGCGACCAAGAGATTTCTCCATCCCTGAGTATCGGATTTGCTCTCCTGCAGGAACAAATGGAACCGGAAGGGTTTTTTGAAGCTGCGGATCTGGACATGCTGTGCGAGAAAGCAAGAAAACATGGTCGAAGCTAGACATGATGTTTGACCTGTCCTCTCAAGTATGGCTCTGTGTCGTTGGGTTGTCCTCTCAACATAACCCGCGTTTGTTGAGAGGGACAGGTCAAACATCATGTCTAGGGGGATTGCCGAGGCTGAAGCGAGCGCCACATAGATGAATAAGCCGGGCAAAAGCCTGGCTTTTTTCGTTATACTTGCGCAGATTTATTATTTCTAACGCCAGGAACAGCGCCGCAATGAGCATCAAGTCAGATACATGGATTCGCCGCATGGCCGGCGAGCAGGGCATGATTGAGCCTTTTGAGCCGGGGCAGATTCGCGATGGTTCCAATGGGCGGATGATTTCCTATGGAACCTCCAGCTATGGGTACGATGTGCGTTGCGCAGATGAGTTCAAGATCTTTACCAACATAAACTCGGCGGTGGTGGATCCCAAGAACTTTGATGACAGCAGTTTTGTGGATGTGAAATCGGATGTCTGTATCATTCCACCCAATTCTTTCGCCTTGGCGCGAACTGTGGAGTACTTCCGTATCCCGCGTAGTGTGCTGACTATCTGTCTGGGAAAATCGACTTATGCCCGCTGTGGCATTATCGTCAATGTCACTCCTCTGGAGCCGGAATGGGAAGGCCATGTAACCCTGGAGTTCTCCAACACTACGCCCCTGCCTGCCAAGATCTACGCCAATGAGGGGGTGGCGCAGATGCTGTTTTTTGAATCGGATGAGGTGTGTGAAACCTCCTACAGGGATCGCGGCGGAAAGTATCAAAAGCAAAAAGGGGTAACCTTGCCCAAGGCTTGAGTGGTGGGCCAAGGAGTACAACGCAGCACCGGGACG
>JALWMK010000018.1 GCA_027083925.1 Sedimenticola sp.
CACACGGATGCAGGTGGTGGCTATGATGAAGAGAACAGCGTCTGTTATTTACAGATCCTGCTTGCAGACCATCTGCCCGGATTTGGCCGCAAACGCATGTTCGAGGACATGGACGAGTGGGGCTATAGCTTCCGCCTCGGCTCCAGCAGCGCCTGGTTTCAGAAAGACGCAGAAGATGCCCGGGAATGGCTGATACAGCACCATCTTATCGACAAGCAAGACCAACCCACCTGGAAACTACGACCGTAAGGAAGCACAACCCATGATTAAAAAATGTCTCTTTCCCGCCGCAGGCTATGGCACCCGATTCCTGCCGGCAACCAAATCCATTCCCAAGGAAATGCTGCCCATCGTCAATAAACCCCTGATCCAGTACGGGGTGGAAGAAGCGGCAGATGCCGGCATGACCGATATCGCCATTGTCACTGGTCGCGGCAAACATGCCATCGAAGACCTGTTTGACAATAACCGCATTATCGCGGCGGCAGTAGATGGCACTGACAAGGAATCGCTGCTGGAAGAAACCAACAGACTGATGAGAACCTGCACCTTCTCCTACACCCGGCAAAAAGAAATGAAAGGACTGGGAGATGCTATCCTCAGCGGTGAACCATTGATCGGCAATCTGCCCTTCGGTGTGGTGTTGGCCGATGACTTGTGCACTGGCGAACACGGACGGGACGGCATACTGGCGCAGATGCTGAGAATCTACGAGCAGCACCATTGCAGCATCATCGCCATCGAGGAAGTTCCCGAACAGGACACCCACAAGTACGGCATTGTTTCCGGCGTTGAAATAGCACCCGGCCTGTACCGCGTCGAAGACATGGTGGAAAAACCCCAGGGCACGGCACCGAGCAACCTGGCCATTATCGGGCGCTACATTCTGACACCGGATATCTTTGACCTGCTGCGCGAAACGCCTGTCGGCGCCGGTGGAGAAGTGCAAATCACCGATGCCCTGAAGAGCCAGATTAACGATGGCGGCGTCATCGCCTACAAATTTTGCGGTCGACGCTTCGACTGCGGCAGCATTCACGGTTTCGTAGAAGCCACCAATTATTTCTACAGCCATTTTTCCGCCAACGACAGCCCTCGTCAGCCGGGAAGCGCCGGCAGTAGCGGCTGAGTATTTTCAAGGCGGCCGGCGCCCGAATACCTTATCATGCAAATACCCCTGAAACATACGAACTGACAATGTCGGAATACGCACTCATCCTCGTCAGCACCGTTCTGGTAAACAACTTCGTGCTGGTAAAATTTCTCGGCCTGTGTCCGTTCATGGGCGTATCCCGCAAGCTGGAAACCGCCATTGGCATGGGGCTGGCAACGACTTTCGTCCTGACCCTTTCTTCGGTGGCCAGCTATCTGGTCAACACCTGGATGCTGGAGCCTCTGGGGCTGGAATACATGCGCACCATCGCCTTCATTCTGGTCATCGCCGTGGTAGTGCAGTTCACCGAGATGGTCATGCACAAGACCAGCCCGCTGCTGTATCAGGTACTGGGAATTTTTCTGCCACTGATCACCACCAACTGCGCGGTGCTGGGCGTGGCCCTGCTAAATATTCAGGAGCAACACAATTTCGTCGAATCGGCGCTGTACGGATTCGGCGCAGCCGTTGGCTTTTCCCTGGTGCTGGTGCTGTTTGCCGCAGTGCGCGAACGCGTCAACGTCGCCGATGTGCCGGAGCCATTCAAGGGCAACGCCATCGCCCTGATCACCGCAGGACTGATGTCCATGGCATTCATGGGCTTCTCCGGACTGGTATCCGGCTGACATGCTCACCGCCATACTCACCATTGCAGCGTTATCGGTTTCTTTTGGCCTGCTTCTGGGCTATTCCGCCATACGCTTCAAGGTGGAAGGCGACCCCCTGGTAGAGCAGATCGACGCCATCTTGCCACAGACCCAGTGCGGACAATGCGGCTTTGCCGGTTGCCGCCCCTATGCGGAGGCCATCGCTGCGGGAGAAGCGGATATCAACCTCTGCCCGCCCGGCGGAGAAGCCGGCATGCTGGCTCTTGCCGATCTTCTGGGCAAGGAGCCAGTGCCTCTTGAGAATGAAAGCAATACCAGCAGCGCAAAATCCATCGCCCACATCCGCGAGGATGAATGCATCGGCTGCACTCTGTGCATCCAGGCCTGTCCGGTGGACGCCATCGTCGGCGCCGCCAAACAGATGCACACCGTCATCGCCGATCAGTGCACGGGCTGCGAACTCTGCGTACCGCCCTGCCCGGTGGAATGCATCGACATGGTGCCGGTGAAAACCACCCTCAGCAACTGGAAATGGCCCTACCCGGACGGCATGGAGCAGGAACCCAAGACACAGGAGCAGGGATCTTGATCACCCGCAATCCAGGGCGCTTGGATTTTCACGGGGGCATTCACCGCCCGGACAGGAAATCCCTGTCCGCCGGGAAATTCCTGGGCAAGGTTCCCCTTCCTGAAATCCTTACCCTGCCGCTGCAACAACATATCGGTTCCGCAGCGGAACCCACCGTCACAGCCGGAGAGCATGTCTGCAAGGGACAGATCATTGCGCGAACCACGGAATACATCGGCGCCCCCATTCACGCTCCCACTTCCGGCACCGTTCTGGGTATCGAGGAACGCCCCGTCCCCCATCCTTCCGGACTGAATGCTCCTTGCATTCTCCTGCAGACCGATGGAAAAGACGCATGGGGAGAGTTGCCGGAACCCCTGCCCCATTATGCTGATCTCGACCCGTCCCTGCTGCGCGAACGCATCCGCTGGGCGGGCATCGTTGGTCTGGGCGGCGCAGCCTTTCCCACCAGCGTCAAGCTCAACCACGGCCCCGACCGCCCCATCCAGACCCTGGTGATCAACGGCGCGGAATGCGAGCCATACATCACCTGCGACGACCTGCTCATGCGCAAACAGGCAGATCGCATCATGGAAGGCGTCAAGATCCTGCTGCATGTGGTGGAGGCCCGGGAATGCCTGATCGGCATCGAGGACAACAAACCCGAAGCCATCACAGCCATGCAACAGGCCGTGGCGGAATCCGGACTGGAACATGTGCAGGTGGTGCAGGTCGCCAGCCGCTATCCCATGGGCGGAGAGAAACAGCTGATCAAGGTGCTTACCGGAAAAGAAGTACCTTCCCACGGCATTCCTGCGGAGATCGGCGTGACCTGCATCAATGTCGCCACCGCTGCTGCCATAGCCGATGCCATCATTGCGGGGCGGCCGCTGCTGAGCCGCCTGGTAACAGTAACAGGGGAAGGCATCGCCAACCCCGGCAACCTGGAGGTGGCCTTCGGCACTTCCCTGTCTCAAGTCATCACGCATGCCAGCGGCCTTACCAGCCTGGCCTACAAGCTGATTCTCGGCGGCCCCATGATGGGCTTCACCCTGGACAACGACAAGGTTCCCGTGACCAAAGGCACCAACTGCCTGTTGCTGGCCAGCAAGGAGGAAGCACCCGACCCCGACAAGGCGCTGCCCTGCATTCGCTGCGGAAAATGCGTGGAAGTATGCCCCGCACAGCTGCTGCCGCAACAGCTTTACTGGCATGCCCGGGCGAAAGACCTGGACAAAACCCGGGAATACAATCTTTTCGACTGCATCGAATGCGGCTGTTGCTCCTGGGTCTGCCCCTCCCATATTCCTCTGGTGCAGTACTACCGCTTCGCCAAGACCGAAACCTGGGCCATGGAAAAGGAAAAACAGCAGGCCGAAGAAGCCCGCCGCCGCCATGAAGCGCGAACAGAAAGGCTGGAGCGCCTGGAACGGGAACGCAAGGCGCGGCTGCGGCAGAAAAAAGAGGCGCTGGAGAAGAAGGCCGCAAGGGGCGCAGCGGATCCCAAAAAAACCGCCATCGAGGCAGCCATGAAGCGCGTGGCCGAGAAGAAGGCCCGCCAAGCCAGGGAAAACGAGGAGAATTGATGGAATTTCCCGTACACACTTCCCCCTACGGGCAGCTGCCCAACAATGTCACCCGCCTCATGGGACAGGTGCTACTGGCGCTGGTGCCCGGAATCATTGCCCTGGTGTATTACTTCGGCTGGGGTGTAATCATCAACATCTGTATCGCCGTCGCCACCGCCCTGGCGGCGGAAGCTGGTGTGCTGCACCTGCGCAAACGCCCCATCATACCCACACTCATGGATTTGAGCGCAGTGGTGACAGCGGTGCTGCTGGCCATCGCCCTGCCCCCTCTTCTTCCCTGGTGGATGACGGTTCTGGGAGTGCTGTTCGCCATCGTCATGGTCAAGCACCTGTATGGCGGCCTGGGCTACAACCCCTTCAATCCGGCCATGGCGGCCTATGTGCTGCTGCTGGTTTCCTTTCCCCTGTCCATGACCCGCTGGCTGCCGCCGGAAATGCTCAACCAGTATCCCCTGGACTTTCTGCAAAGCCTGGCCATCATCTTTGGTGGGCAGTTTCCGGACAATCTCACCTGGGATGCCATCACCAGCGCCACCCCCCTGGATGAAATGCGCACCCAGCTGGAAATGCACCAGACCATCAGCGAACTCTCCCAGAGTCCTCTGTGGGGTGATTTCGGCGGCCAGGGATGGGAATGGATCGGCAACTGGTTCCTCATTGGCGGGCTGTTCCTGCTCTGGCGCAAGGTGATCAGCTGGCACATCCCGGTTGCCATGATTGCCGGGCTGCTGCTCAGCGCCGGTATTTTCTGGATGATCGACCCCGAATCCATGCCTTCCCCCGCCTTTCACCTGTTCAGCGGCGGCATGCTGCTGGGCGCATTCTTCATCGCCACCGATCCGGTCACCGCCAGCACCACACCCAGAGGACGCATCATCTACGGCTTCCTCATTGGCGTGACCGTGTATATCATCCGCACCTGGGGCGGCTATCCCGACGCAGTGGCCTTCGCCGTCTTGCTCATGAACATGGCCGCACCCACCATCGACTACTACACCAAGCCAAAGGTATTTGGCGCCAGGGAAGACGAAGATGGCTAAGCTGAACAAGGACATTCTGCTCTCTGCCGCCATCCTGGGCATCTTCGGCGTTCTGGGCGCCACCCTGGTCTCCCTGACCTGGACGGCAACGGCGGAGCGCATCGCCCTTAACCAGCAACAGGCTTTTCTGCGCAATGTCTACAAGCTGATCAAGCACGAGGAAATAGACAACGAGCTGCTGAAAGATGTCCTTACCATCCACTCACCGGCCCTGTCGAAAGACAAGGTTCAGGTATACCGCGCCCGCAAACAGGGCGAGCCGGTAGCGGTGATTTTCAGCCCGGTGCAAAGCCCCGGATATGCCGCTCCAATTCGCCTGATGATTGCCGTGCGCGCAGACGGCTCTCTTGCGGGTGTGCGTGTCCTCTCACACCTGGAGACCCCCGGCCTGGGCGACAAGATCGACGACAGCCGCACCGACTGGATCCTCGGCTTCGAGGGAAAATCCCTGGATAACCCTCCCATAGAAAAGTGGAAGGTGAAAAAAGACGGGGGCGTATTCGACCAGTTTACCGGCGCAACCATCACCCCCCGCAACATCGTCGCCACAGTGAGGAAAACCCTGGAATATTTTGGACAGGAAAAAGAGCGCCTGTTCAAGCAACCGGCAGCGCCACCCGCCGAACCACCATTTCATTAGAGAACCATCATGAGCTATCGTGAAATCATCCGCAACGGACTCTGGGGAAATAACCAGGCGCTGGTCGCATTGCTGGGCCTGTGTCCCCTGCTGGCCGTATCCAACACCCTGATCAACGGGCTGGGGCTGGGACTGGCTACCACCCTGGTGCTGGTGCTTTCCAACGGCACCATCTCCTTCATCCGCCATTGGGTGCGCCAGGAAGTGCGATTGCCGGTATTCGTACTGGTGATAGCCTCTTTCGTTACCGCAGTCGAGCTGGCGATGAACGCCTGGTTTCATGACCTGCACAAGATCCTGGGCATCTTCATCCCCCTCATCGTCACCAACTGCACCATCGTGGGCCGCGCCGAAGCCTTCGCCTCGCGCAATCCGGTTCCCCAGTCCATGGTGGACGGCCTAAGCATGGGGGCAGGGTTTACCCTGGTGCTCATGACCTTGGGCGGCCTGCGCGAATTCATCGGCCAGGGAACCATTCTTTCCGGCATTCACCTCATGTTCGGCGAGGCGTCCAGAGCCCTGACATTCTCCTTTGGCGATGATTTTCATGGCCTGATCCTGGCCATTCTGCCCCCCGGCGCATTCTTCGGACTGGGCCTGCTCATCGCCCTGAAACAGGTCATCGACAAACGCAATGCCCGGCGGGCCAGCGCACCCCAGGCCGAACCACAGACAACCACGGCCACTGCAGAAGGATGAATCAGCGCAAACGCAGGGAGATCTTCCAGCGGCTACGGGAAAACAACCCCAATCCCACGACCGAGCTGCACTACAACAGCGCTTTCGAACTGCTCGTTGCGGTGATCCTCTCCGCCCAGGCAACAGACGTAGGGGTGAACAAGGCCACGGCAAAACTGTTCCCCGTCGCCAGCACCCCCCGGGCCATACTCAACCTGGGCGAAGAAGGACTGAAGGAATACATCAAGACCATCGGCCTGTACAACGGCAAGGCGAAGAACATCATCGCCACCTGCCGCATCCTGCTGGAACAACACGGCGGCGAAGTGCCTGACGACCGCAAGGCGCTTGAAGCCCTGCCCGGCGTGGGCCGCAAGACCGCCAACGTAGTGCTCAACACCGCCTTCGGTCATCCCACCATGGCTGTGGACACCCACATTTTTCGCGTCAGCAACCGCATCGGCATCGCCCGGGGGAAAACCGTGCTGGAAGTAGAAAAGAAACTGCTGCGCCATGTCCCGAAAGAATTCCTCCACGACGCCCATCACTGGCTCATCCTCCATGGACGCTACACCTGCATCGCCCGCAAGCCACGTTGCGGATCGTGCATCATCGAGAATTTGTGTGAATTCAAGGACAAGACCGATGACTGACAAAGCGAACCGGCAGCAGCCAAAAACGAATCCGGCAAACCCAACGGAATTGCCAAAGGCAGGTGATATGCTGAGTGACTGGTTGCGGATCATGCGTAGAACGGCACCTCATAACGCTGCTCCGTTGAAAACTTTCTTTCCTGCCGTGGACAAAGTTGGCGATCTGTTTGTTTTCAATATCGGTGATCATCGATTGCATTTGACTGCAACAGTGAATTAACCGTCAAAGTCACTCGCACTCGCAGCAGTATGATCACAGTAAAACGGGCCCTGTATACCGTACCGTCCCGACGCTTCGGGGAATCTG
>JALWMK010000019.1 GCA_027083925.1 Sedimenticola sp.
CTCCCGCAGAAGCTGGTGTTATCGTGATAGAAGCCACAGCGATAGATGGGGCGGCCGGTGTCGAAGATACCGGAAAGAATGCAAGTCCGCCTGCCTTACAGCCGCTACCGGAAGATCAACAGCAGCTGTTGCGGGAAACGTTTATGCTTTTTCCTGAACCCAACACAGAGTAGTAACGGAACATGAAATCTGGTTTTTTGACAATAGCAGCCACCGTTGTATTGATGACCCTGGGGGTGTTGCTGTACTTTTCTGCATCGGCTTTTCTGAATGTGCTTGCGATCCCCTTGTTGCAGAACCTCGCCCCTGAACACGCAGACCAAATGATTGCAGCGGTACTGGTGATTATTTCCTTTGTTGCAGCGCTTATCGGCGGGTTTTTTAGCGTTTTTCTGTTTGAAATGGCAGGAGGCGGATACCGTCCCTTGTTGATGGGGATTGTATTTTCCCTGCCAGCTGTTGTGGTGCAGGGATACGTCGTGATCAGCAGCGGAATAGCTGCGGCAATGATGGCCATCCATATTCTGGAAAGCATGATGGTGCTGTTGGCATTTGTCCTGGCGGCTTTTGCCGGGCGCATGGTTTTCCAGCGTTTTTTTTCAGGAGAAGCGCATCCCGCCTGATGTGTCAGCGTGAGTACAGTCCGGTAATGGTGCTTTCCGCCAGCTTATGCTGGTTGATGAAAAACCCAACCTGGGCAGCAGGTGCATCCCTGTTCTGAGGCAGCTTTTCCACGTCCAGAGCGTACAGGGTGAACCGGTAATGATGTATGCCATGACCTTTGGGAGGGCAGGGTCCTCCGTAACCAGGAGTACCGAAATCCGTGCGTGATTGCACTGCCTGCGGGGGCATAAGCTTGAGATTGGCGTTGCCAGCGTTTTTGGGCAACTGCCTTGCATCTTTGGGAATATTGAATACCACCCAGTGCCACCAGCCGCTGCCGGTAGGCGCATCGGGGTCATAAACCGTCAGGGCAAAGCTCTTGGTTCCAGGGGGAGCGCCCTTCCACTTGAGAGCGGGGGAAATATTTTCACCGTCGCAACCGAAGCCCTGGTATTCCTGCTGTTTTGTCATGCGCATGTGGTCGGATATGTCCGGGCTGCGCAATTCCAGAGCCATGCTTGATTGCATATAAAGCCCAAACAAGCCGCCGATGATGATACCTGTTGATTGCCGCATGAAGTAACTCTTCCGGAATGGTGGTGTATGGTCGCTGTATTTATAGCACACCCCAATCAGGCTGTGCTATTAACCCGGCCACCAAAAACCTGATCTACAAGGAGCTGTGATCAATGAAACATACCAAGGTGTATCTGTTCTGGCTGTTACTGCTATCCCCCCAGTTTGCCGAGAGTGCGGAGCCGGAACTCCTGTTGCTGGAAAAGTATCGGCCGGGAATGGATGTCCATGGCTGGCTGGCTGGTGAGTGAGAAACTCGATGGTGTTCGTGCTTATTGGAACGGACATAAGCTGTTGAGCCGTCAGGGAAAGAGTTTTGCCGTTCCCGGCTGGTTCACCAAAGAGTTTCCTCCTTTTGAG
>JALWMK010000020.1 GCA_027083925.1 Sedimenticola sp.
CATGCCAGTGAAGACATTCCGGCAGGTGTGGAAAAGGCCCGTATGTCCCATCCGCATATTGGCATTCACCTTGCGCCTTATCTGGGATCGGCGCCGGGGATTGCCAGGCTGTTGCTGGCCCTTGCCGAAGGCTGTGAGGGAGACGACGGCTCCGTCGGCTGATCGGCACTGCCGAAATAGCGGTAGCTGCTGGGAATCAGCAACAGGCTTACCAGCATGGAAAAAGACAGCCCGGATACGATGGTGATCGCCAGGGGCTGGAGCATTTCAGAACCCTGTCCCCATGCCAGCGCCAGGGGCAGCATGCCCGCTACCGTTGTAAGAGTGGTCATGAGAATCGGCCGTAGCCGCAGGCGGGCAGCTTCAATGATGGCCGGTATTTTGGGAAGCCCCCGGGCGCGTTTGATCTCGATATATTCCAGCAGAATGATGGCGTTGTTCACCACGATACCGGCGAGCATGATCATGCCCAGCCATACCGGCATGGAAATCGGGGTATTGGTCCATTTCAGGCCCAGCGCCACGCCGATGAGGGAAAACACCACACCGAACAGGATGATCAGGGGATTCCGCAGGGATTCATACTGAACCGCCATGACCACCAGCACCAGAAACAGCGCCAAAGCCAGCAGCTTGTACCCGGTTTCCTTGCTTTGTTGCAGGGTTTTGAGGGTTCCCCCCTCGTACAGCGTATAGCCTTCGGGTAATTGCAGTTCATCCAGCAGGCTTTGTGCATGGCGAATGGTTTGTTCCATATTGAAACCCTGTTCCAGAGTGGTGCTGACTTCCACAATGCGTTGTTGCTGCTCTCTGATAATGGTGGCCGGTGCCGGCTTGAGCGCGATATCCGCCAACTCTCCAAGGCGCACCGGAACAGCCATGCCTCCGGCTTCTCCCATCAAGATGATGTTCTCCAGATCGCCAGCAGTGGTTGTTTCTCTGGGATCAAGCTTCAGAATGATGTCGATGTTTCGGTCTGCATCGATCATGCTGCTGATCTTCCTCCCTTCCAGTGCGTAGCGAACCGCCTTGCCGATACGGTCCATGCTTAGGTCAAACTGCAGCAGTTTTTCCCGGTTGGGCTTTATTGACAACTCCATGGTGATGTCTGCATTGGATTGCTTGATGTTGCGCAGACCGGGCACCTCTTTCAGTTTATCTGTCATTTTTCGGCCAATTTCCTTCAACACTTCAAGGTCTGCGCCTCTGACATGGAAGCTGATGTCGTCATCGCCGCGGCCAATGCGCAGGCCGCGAATGCCGCGCTGGCGGATGTGGATTTGCACCCCTGCCAGTTGCAGATCCCCGGTCAGCTTACGCAGTTTTTTCACCCACTGCCTGCTGCTCATACGCTGGCCGGCAGGCTTGAGCTGGATTTGAAGATTTGCGCGATTGGCGGTTTCGTAACGTGATCGTCCGAAGGTGAATCCGCCCACGGTAGTGAGTACAGAAGCGGCTTCCTCCTGTTTCAGCACCAGCTCTTCGATGCGGCTGGTGATGGCATCCATTGCCTCCACATTGATGCCCCGGTCGGCTGTCAGATAGATGCCGACGCGCCCATCGTCAATACGGGGCAGAAAGGTGGACATGGGTTGCAGCAGTGCCTTGACCGTGATGCCAAAAAGCATCAGAAACACGAGAATGACCAGCCAGCCCCATTTCAGGGTGTGGTGTAACAACCGTGCATAGGTGTTTTGCAGCTGTGTGATCGCCTGGTTGATTCTACTCCGCAACCAGCCTTCCCTTGTGGCGGGGATGCGAGCGGCGAGGGCGGGCACCAGGGTCAGTGCGACAATCATGGAGGCCCCGATGGCAGCGGAAATGGTGATGATCAACTCCTGAAACAGCAAGCCGATCAAACCGCCGATGAACAGAAAGGGAAGTACCGCAGCGAGGTTGGTGGAGGTGGACGCAAAGATGGCACTGGTGACTTCTGCAGATGCAGTGCTGGCGGCTGCCGCCCCGGCTTCGCCACTACGCTGGTGGCGATAGATGTTTTCCAGCATGACAATGGTGCTGTCTACCAGCATACCGACACCCAGCGCCAGCCCGCCAAGGGTCATGATGTTCAAAGTCAGACCCGCAGAAGACATGAGGGTGATTGCCACCAGGATGGCGATGGGGATGGCGCTGCCGATAATGAGTGTGCGGCGGATGCTGCCCAAAAAAAGGTATACCACAAGCATGGCCAGTACGGCTCCGCTGAAGGCTGCTGTAATTGCGTTGTTCAGGGAGCGCCGGATATGCCTGGCTTCATCATTGACGGGCACGATCTGTACACCTGCAGGAACCAGCTTTCTGGCCTGCAGCTGGGCAATCTGCTTGTTTACACCATCGACTACGGATACGGTGTTGGCCTGTGGTTGTTTCTGGACGGATAGCTTGATCGCCGTTTGTTGATTCAGGCGAATATGCAAGCGTGGTATTTCATGCCCGTCAATGATTTTTGCAAGATACCCCAGCGCTATGGACTGGAATTCCTGTTGCCCGTTTTTCAGGTAAAGAGGAAGGCGTTCGATATCGCTGGCCTGGCGCAGCCGTCCCAGCGTCTGTACCGGGGTTTCTGTGGATGTTCCACGCAGGCGTCCGCTGGCGACATCCCGGTTTCCTGCCCGCAGGGTTTCTTCTACATCGAAGACATCCAGCCCATGGGCAAGCAGGCGTTCGTGATCCGCGACGATCTGGATTTCCCTGCGCAGCCCTCCCGCCACTTCCGCAGCGGCCACGCCTGGTACATTGATCAGCCACTTGCCAAGTGAATAATCCACCCAGTCACGCAGGCTCACCGGATCCAGAATGCTGGAGCTGACGACATATTCGGCAGCAGGTAGCTGGGATGGATCACGCTTGTAGATAACAGGAGGCTCGATGCTGTCCGGCAAAAAGCGCTTGGCGCGATCAAGGCGCGTGGAGGCGTCGCGCAATGCAATATCGATGTCCTTGCCATAGGCGAAGTCGAGATCCACTGCGCTTCGTCCTTCACGGGTAGCCGAGCGGATATGAATAGCGTCCTCGGTAATGGCCAGTTGTTCTTCCAGCTGGCGGGTGACCTGGTCTTCCATGATGCCTGCAGGTACGCCGGGACTGTTGATGCGTACCCCGATGCTGGGATAGATAATATGTGGCAGCAGACTGATCTTGAGGCTGTCCAGAGAAAACAGCCCCAGCACTACGGCGGCCAGCGTCAGCATAACCACCGCAACCGGGTGATGGACAGACCAGCGGGCGATGCCGCCACGGGCAGAGAATTGCGGTTTTTTCATTAGCGCAGGAATGGGGAGTCCTTCTTCATTGTGTCCTGCAAGTTAGCCTATGGAGAAGGGTTTGGCAATGCACGGAACTGGTTTGCGGAAGTGTTGCCGTCCCTCCTGCAACAAGGCAAAGCTTACCGGGCAATGTTGGCGTACAGGGCGGTGATGTAATTCATCTGGGCCAGTATCTTGTCCAGGGAACGGACTGCCAGGGATGGAATATACTTGCCGCCTGTCAGTTGTTTGCTGATCTTGAAGGTGTTCCAATCCTGCTCCACTTTTGCCAGGGCGTCGTCGATTTCCGAAGTGTTTTCCGCTGCGCCTTGCAGCAGCTGCAAGGCATCGGTGAATTCTGCCGCGGCTTTGCTCTGGCCGGCTTCATACTCGGGTTGGTTCAATCCCCAGCTTCTGAGCACGTAGAATTTTGCGATTCGCTGCGAGAGCATGCGCTGCCGTCCGGAGATATTGACCAACTTCCCCGCACTGGTTCCCGAGCGGTCTTCCAGCAACAAGACGAACTTGTGTGTTTTCGCCAGCACTTCGTCAGACATGGCGGCCAGCTCCACCGCTTTTTCCCTGGTGGGTTTTGCAGTTGCCAGCCGTTTGTATTTTTTCCACAGGCGGGTGATTTCGGTAATGGTTTTTCTTTCTTCATCGGTAGTGGCGAAGTCCGCAAGTTCCGCCAACTGTTTCTCGAACAGAGCTACTGCATCCGTGAGCTGCGTTTTTGCGCTGAGCATGACCTTTCTTCCCACCAGTACATAGGCTTTTACGATGCGCTGCGAGAGCATGCGCTGGCGACCGGCCTTGTTGATGGCGTCACCCATGGAAAGGCCGGGTTTTGCGGGGGGAGCCGCCTGGACATTCCCCGAAAGGAGAAAAGGCGTAATGCAAGCGAGAAGAAGCAGGTATCTTTGTGGTTTCATGAGTTTCCGCCCATCGAACTGAATAACAACAATTTGTAAAACACCGCAAACCTGAATCTTGAGTAGATTCCGTGGCCAATGATCGCGATTATCCATGAAAGCCGAAAAGACAAATTATCCTTATCCGCCATGCGCTTGCAGTAACAAACGAGCGTGTTTGTTACTCCGGCTGAACAAAGCGGGCATCCGTGCTGTTGGTGTAGATTTGGTTTGTGCGGGATCAGGCTTACTAACGACGAACAGTAACAAGGGCGGGCAATCTCTGACAGCCCTGTATTGCCAGTGTATGCGGAGTAAGCAGCAAGAAACTAAAGTATTCTGTGATAAAAATCAACCAGGAAGCTGTCGGGCGTAAGCGTTTGCAGCCAAACATCATGCCTAGCACTATGTCCCGTTTAAAATTGTGACCAGTGTACCATTTTTCAGATTTGTAAATCCACGTTTGATGACTCGCTCGCTCGCTTCCAGGCCTTCGATCACCTCCAGCCAGTCATCAAACCGCTCCCCGCTGGTGATGCCTTTTCGCACCACCTTGTTGTTTTCTACCGTGTAGACATACTCGCCCTGCCGGTCTGTGCGCAGGGCGGTAAAGGGGATCATGAGGCGTGTTCTTGCAATGCCTGCCAGTTTTACCCGTACGAACTGTCCTGCCCAGGCCCTGCCTGGCGGATTGTTCAGCTTGATTTCGATTGTACCCTGGCGGCTTTGCGGATTCACAGTGGGGAAGATACGTTGCAGCCTGCCCGTAAGCGGTTGTGAATCGGGTATATCCAGCTGTACTTCAATATCGCTTTCAGGATTCAGATCCACCAGCAGCTGCACGGGAGCGGCCACCCTGGCGATCAGTGACAGGGGGTCGGCTAGGGTGAGCAGGTGGTGGTTGCGGGATACCGCATCGCCGGGCTCGGCCAGCCGGTGGGTGATGATGCCGTCAAAGGGTGCTTGGATGGTGGTATAGCCCAAGCGTGTTTCCAGTATTTCCACTTCGGTCTGGGCAAGCTCCAGTTCGGTTTGTGCCTCGATCAGATCCTCTTCCGATGTAGCTTTGGTCTTCCGTAAACGCTCCAGGCGGGAAACCCGGCGCGTAGCCATGGAGCGTGTGGCTTTGGCTTTTTTCAATTCCGCTTTGAGGCGCTCGTTGTTCAGGGTGGCCAGCGTATCTCCCTGGTTGACCCTGTCCCCTTCAAACCAAGGAAGGCTGGCAAGGCGCCCTTCTTCCTGGGTATGTACGCGCAGGATATGGCGATAGGCAAGCGTACCGGAGCGCCGCCACTTACCTGCAACAGTTCGCTTTTGCACCCGGGCAACTTCCACCAGCACCGGAGATGCCTTGTTCTGCCCTGATGCCGGGGATGGTGCTTTGGCATCATTGCAGGCGCTGGTGAGTGCAAGCAGAAGCAGGAAAAACAGGGTTTTTGCAATATACATGGTTATTATTGACCCGGCGGGGGAATAATCTGGCACCCATACAGGTGACCCTCAGCCGTGATGCACTGTTTGCCAGCAAGGCATCAGATCACCGCTGCAGTCATTCTACAGCAAGCGCTGAACATGAACGATTCCGCCACCCGGTTAATCATAGCGGTACTGTTTCACTTCCCGCTTGATAGTACGCTGTATGGCGATGGCTTCGGGTTTCCACTCCAGGTCTTGCAGCGGAATCTCCGGGTACAGGTCATTGAGGGCAACCAGTCGTTCTCCTTCTTCGTCCCTGATGTACTGGCGGAACCACCGCACGCCTTCCACCATGGCCATGATATACATGCCGTGAACGCATTGATCGGAAGGATCGAGCACGATGATGCAGCGATCCGGAAACTCCGGCTCCATGCTGTCCCCCAGAACCTGAAGGGCGAAGGGTTCCCTGGTGCTGCAGTTACTGAGTAAATCTTGTGGTTCTTCCACCGGAAGTCTCCGCTTTTGCTATTATGGGCTACTTGGTTGCAGGGATCGGAAATCCCTGATTTCTAAGAGTTAATTTTGCTTTTCAGTATAACATGAATCATGCTCAGGGGCAGGCCCCGCAAGTACACAAGAATCGCCGCGATCTGCATAACCTGCGGAATATGCTGCCGTTTCTCTGGGAATTTCGCGGGAGGGCGCTGTTCGCCCTGGGGTGCCTGGTGTTGTCCAAGGTAGCCAATGTGGGGGTGCCCCTGGCGCTCAAGCATATCGTGGATGCCCTGGAAACCCAGCCGGGACAGCTGCTGGTGTTGCCTCTGGGGTTGTTGCTGGCCTATGGTGCGCTGAAGCTTTCCACCAGCCTGTTCAACGAGCTTCGGGATGTGGTTTTCGCCAAGGTGCGCTACCGGGCCATGCGCCGTTTGTCCACCCGGGTGCTGGAGCATTTGCACAATCTTTCCCTGCGTTTTCACCTGGAGCGCCAGACGGGGGGCATCAGCCGCGATCTCGAGCGCGGCACACGCTCGGTGGCGCAGATTCTCAACTACATGGCGTTCAGCATTCTTCCTATCCTGGTGGAGTTCGTGCTGGTCGGTGCCATTTTGTTCACCCAGTACGATGCGGTATTCATGCTCGTCACCTTTGGCACGGTGCTGGTCTATGCGCTGGTAACGGTGGCGATTACCGAGTGGCGCATGGATTTCCGCCATCACATGAACAAACTGGATTCCGAGGCCAATTCCCGGGCCATGGACAGCCTGATCAATTATGAAACCGTCAAGTATTTCGGCAACGAAAAGCTGGAGGTGGAGCGCTTCGACAGCAAGCTCAATGCCTGGGAGCAATGGGCGGTAAAAAGTCAGACTTCCATGTCCATACTCAATTTTGCCCAGGGAGCGGTAATCGCTGTCGGGGTTACACTGGTCATGATTTTTGCTGCACGGGGTGTTACCAGTGGTGATATGAGCATCGGGGATCTGGTGTTGGTAAACGCCTTTATGCTGCAGCTGTTTATTCCCCTGGGGTTTCTGGGTATCGTCTATCGCCAGATCAAATATGCGCTGGCGGATATGGATTTGATCTTCAAATTGCTGGAGCGGGAACCGGAAATACGCGATGCTGCCGATGCGCATCCATTGCGGCTGAAAGGAGGGTGCATCCGCTTCGAACAGGTGGATTTTTCCTACCAGCCGGGGCGCAAGATTCTGTCGGGGGTGGATTTTGCAGTGTCGCCGGGGAAGAAGCTTGCTATTGTCGGGCATAGTGGTGCAGGCAAGTCCACCATTGCCCGCCTGCTGTATCGCTTCTATGATGTGAGCGGCGGCGCCATACGCATCGATGACCAGGATATACGGGATGTCACCCAGGCCAGTTTGCGTGCCGCCATTGGTGTCGTGCCCCAGGATACGGTGCTGTTTAATGACACGATTTACTACAATATCGCCTATGGGCGCATATCCGCCAGCCACGAGGAAGTGGAGCAAGTGGCGGAGATGGCGCATATCCGGGCCTTCATCGAAAGCCTGCCCGATGGTTGGGACACCATGGTGGGTGAGCGGGGGCTGAAGCTTTCCGGTGGCGAGAAGCAGCGGGTTGCCATCGCCAGAGCCATGCTCAAACGGCCGCAGATCCTGGTGTTTGATGAAGCCACATCTTCTCTGGACAGCAAGACAGAGCAGGCGATTCAGGAAACCCTGGTGCAAGTGGCGCAGCACCACACCACACTGGTGGTGGCGCATCGGCTTTCCACCGTCGTGGATGCGGATGAAATACTGGTGATGGAGAAGGGAAGGATTTGTGAGCGCGGCAGCCATCAACAGTTGCTGGCCCAGGCTGGCGTCTATGCGGAGATGTGGGATTTGCAGCAAAAAAAACGGGCCGAGAAAAACTCAGCCCGCAACAAGCAGGAGCTTCGATGAAAAACATTCACCCTGAAACTGCAGATTCAGGACTGTTGCTTACAAGTGCTGCACCAGATGTCAGTGAGCCTTTCATTGTGAGCGAGCTTGCTCAACCGGCAGGGCAGGCAGCGCCAGATTGCATTGACCATGCCGATTGCCACGCCTGTGAGGATGAATCCCCAGAAGGCCTGGTCGATCCAATCCCTAGTCATTACGCCTTCCAAACCATACATCATGTAAGTGATGATGGAAAAGAGCATTGCGGACACCAATCCGAATAATATGGGTAGCATGTTCCTGTGCCTGAGTAATCATAGGATGTAATTTACTATATCACACTATTCTAATACATGGGCATTGACAATTTACCATCAAGAGCAGGAAATCCATCGCTACAGATTTATCTGGTTGGTGGTGCTGTTCGTGACAAACTCCTGGGTTTGGCTGTGACAGATCGTGACTGGGTGGTGATTGGCGCGACGGCAGACGATATGCTGGAGCTGGGATTTCAGCCGGTATCAGGTGTTTTTCCCGTGTTTCTGCATCCGCAAACCGGGGAGGAGTACGCCCTGGCTCGGCGCGAAACCAAAACCGGCTCCGGATACCATGGATTTTCCGTGGAAACTGGTCATGACGTCACCTTGGAACAGGATCTTGCCCGCCGCGACCTCACTATCAATGCCATGGCGGAGGATGAGCAGGGAGCCATCATCGATCCCTTTGGCGGGCAGAAAGATCTGCAACGCGGGATATTGCGCCATGTTACCCCTGCTTTTGCTGAAGATCCCGTGCGTTTGCTGCGTATTGCGCGATTCTCGACTCGTTTTGCTAGTCGGGGGTTTCGTATTGCCCACAAAACCCGCGCCTTGATGAAGGAAATGGTGGCAGCCGGGGAGCTTGAGCACCTGCAGGGACAGCGAATCTGGCAGGAAATGGCCAAGGCGCTAATGGAAGAGCAACCCTGGCGGTTTTTTCAGGTGTTGCTTGGCTGTGGAGCGCTGGAACAGTTGTTTCCGGTGCTTGCTGATGCCGCAGCACAGGGAGAAAAAGGGGAGAGTGAGCCAATAGCCGTCCTGAAGCGAGCTGCGGCAAAGGGTGTGAGCCTGTCACTGCGGTTTGTCAGTGTCATGCAATATGCCGTGGATGCCGACTATCCCCCCAGGCAGCTGGTATACAGGCTGGGCGTGGACAAGAAAACTGCACTATTGCTGGAGAGTTGGTTGCACGCCCGCATCCTGCTGACCCGGTTGCCAGAGAAAAGTGCGCAGGATTACCACCAGTATCTGCAGCGTTTCCGTAACCATTACTCCGAGCTTGGCCTGCTTGCTCAAATCTGCATGCCGCAGCTGGCGGAGCAAGTGCTGCCACTGCTGGAGCAGGCCAGGGCTGCCATGCTTGGCGTGAATGCGGCCCGATTGCAGGAACAGGGCTGGCAGGGAAAGGCGCTGGGAGAGGAATTGTCCCGCCAACAGGAACAGGCGGTAGCATCTGCCCTGGGAGGAGCCGGTGAAACCTGAACAGGAAGAGGCAGCGCCAGGCGTTTGGCAAATATTGCGCTCTGGCCGTTTGCTGCCACCTTTGCTGGTGCTGGGTGCCGGGGTGGTGGCTGGCGGCATAATTGCCCTGTTTGGCTTGTATAATCAGGGACTGGGCAGAACCGGTATATATCTGCTGGTGGCGGTCGGTGGCCTGGTACTGTTTGGCCTGGCGGGATTCCTGCTGCAGATGAAGCGTCAGCTGCTCGCCCCTCTGGTGGCGCTTGAAAGCTCTGTGGCGCAAGTCTCCCAGGGGGAGCCGGGTGCGGCTTTGCCGAGCGGGGATACTGGTGTGTTCAGCAGCATGGTGCAGGACATCGATAGCATCACCCGGGAACTGATGGATCTGTATGAAGACATGGACAGCCGCATCGCCCGGCATACTGCCAGACTGGCGCAAAAGACGGCATCGCTGAAAATCCTTTACGATGTGGCCGCCACCATCAACCGGGTGGAGGATCTGGATGAACTGCTGGCGCGCTTTCTGCGGGTGTTCAAGGAAATGGTCAATGGTCTGAGCATTAGCGCAAAAGTGGTGCAGTTGGGTGGGCGCATGCGTCTGGTGGGTGCAATTGGCCTGGATGATCAGCTGCAACGGGAGGCAGAGTTGCTGCCTTTGGAAATCTGCCCCTGTGGCCTGGCGCTTTCTCCTGGGGATGTGTGCTGCAGGCATGAGGCGCAATACTGCGTCAAACAGCTGGGAAGAAAAATGCATTCAGTACAGGAAGTGGAACTGATCTCTGTTCCCCTGGAATATCATGGAGACATTCTGGGGCAATACGATATTTATGTGCAGCGACCCGGCGTGTCAGATCGGGAGGACATTCTGGAGCTGCTGGAAACCGTAGGCAGCCATCTTGGCATGGCAGTGGCCAAGCAGCGCTCCGATGAAAATGCCCACCGTCTTTCTATCTATGAAGAGCGCAATGCCCTGGCTCATGAGCTGCACGACTCCCTGGCACAAACCCTGGCCAGCCTGCGCTTTCAGATCCGTATGGTGGAAGACAGTCTGCAACAGGAGCAGGGTTGCCAACTGGTGTCCAGTGATTTGGAGCGCATTCGCAACGGTGTGGACGAAGCGCATACAGAGCTTCGTGAACTGCTCAGCAGCTTTCGTGCCTCCATGGATGGCCGGGATCTGAGTGCCGCCCTTGAAAAGCTGGTGCAGCGTTTTTCCTCGGAAACCGGAATAGCGACCTACTATCAGCAGGAATGTGCGCAACCAAAACTCTCTTCCACGGAAGAGATGCAGATACTGCGCATCGTGCAAGAATCCCTGGCCAACATACGCAAACATGCCCAGGCCCATACGGTGCGGGTGTTGTTGACCTGCCGCTCCGGCTCCTATGTCTTTCTGGTCGAAGACGATGGTGTGGGATTTGAAGGCAAGGCCAGAGAAGGTCATCCTGGGGAGCATATTGGCCTTTCCATCATGGAAGAGCGGGCGAGGCGCCTGGGGGGGAAGCTGCGCATCGAAAGTGAAGTGGGTGAGGGCACCCGGGTGGAATTGATCTGTGTTCCCGAAGTGCGTTCGCGGGACATCGACAGGAAATGGGTAAGCTGATGCGAATACTATTGATTGATGACCATGCTTTGTTCCGCATCGGACTGCGGGAACTGCTGGAACGGCGCGGACTGGAAGTGGTGGACGCTGTTGGCGACTGCGAGGTCGGTATTGCGCTGGTGCTGGAGACGCAACCGGATGTGGTGCTGCTGGATATGCGCATGCCGCAAATGTCCGGACTGGAAGTATTGCAGATCCTGCGTGACAAGGGGCAGCAGATGCCCGTTGTCATCCTTACCACCAGTCGGGTGGAAACCGACGTGATTGCGTCTTTGCAATGCGGCGCCCAGGGTTATCTGCTAAAAGACATGGAGCCGGATGACCTGATCCGCTCCCTGAACGACATTGTCTCCGGCCAGACGGTGGTGGCCAATGAACTGACCATGGTGCTGGCCAGAGCCGTACGTGGGGATGGACTGGCGAAGAGTGAATCCGCCATGGATCAGTTGACTCCCAGAGAGCAGGAAATTCTTTGCTTGCTGGCCGAAGGGCAAAGCAACAAGGTGATCGCAAGAAACCTGGGGATTTCCGATGGCACGGTGAAACTGCATGTAAAAGCCATATTGCGCAAGCTGGACGTGCATTCCCGGGTGGAAGCCGCGGTGATCGCGGTGGAACAGAAATTTTGCCGGAAAGATGAATTCAACTGAAAAAAGCAATGATGTAACCGAGCGAGAAAAAACCAATGAAGCGTTTTCTGGAACTGGTAAAAGACTGTTTGAGCACCGTCAAGGAGCATATGCCCTGGGATCTTGAACAGCGGCTGCAGGACAACCCGGATATCCTGCTGGTGGATGTGCGCGAGCCCCATGAATACGAAGCCATGCATATCCAAGGCTCCCTGCTGGTGCCTCGCGGTATCCTGGAATCCGCCTGCGAGTGGGATTACGAAGAAACCGAGCCGGAGCTGGTCATGGCGAGAGAGCGGGAAGTGGTGGTGGTATGCCGCTCGGGCCAGCGTAGCGTACTGGCCGCCAACTCGCTGCAGGTGCTGGGCTTCAAGAACGTGGCTTCCCTGCAGACCGGAATTCGCGGTTGGAAGGACTATGACCTGTCCCTGGTCGATGGGCAGGGCAACAATGTGGATCTGGATGACGCAGATGAGTACTTCACGCCGAGACTGCGTGAAGATCAGCTGCGCCCCGAAGGCTGGGTTGATCCGGTATGAGTCTGTATGGCACCCCTCAAGCAGGGGGTTCGTCAATTTTCGCCTGAGCTTTTTCGACCTTTTTTCGTATCCAGCGGACGCCGAGAATCAAAATCGCGGCAACTACAGGAATGGAAACGCCAATCACCAGCTCCGGCTTGATGGGCATGCCGGCAGTTTTTGCGGCTTTCGCCAGATAGCCGACCAGGCTGACCAGGTAGTAGGTAATCGCAGCAACCGACAGACCTTCCACGGTTTCCTGCAGGCGCAGCTGCAAGCGGGCGCGCCTGTCCATGGACTCCAGCAGGGACTGATTCTGCCGCTCAAGGGTGATGTCCACGCGGGTGCGCAGCAACTGCCCCGTCTGGGAAATCCGTTTCGATAGCGTATTCTGGCGTTTGTTGACCGATCTGCAGGTGTTCATTGCAGGTGTCAGGCGCCGATCCATGAATTCGCGAAAGGTCTGCAGACCCTGGATGCGCACTTCCCGCAGATCCTCGATGCGGTTGTTGACCAGCTCGATGTAGGCCTGGGCTGCTTCCAGGCGAAAGTGGCTTGATGAGCGGCTGTACTCGACTTCCGTGGCCAATGTGGTCAGTTTGTCCAGCAGCGCCGACGGGTCGCCGTTTTTTGACATGGCCATGGTGATGTCCAGCAGCCGCTGATCCCTTTCGTTCAGTTCCGGCAGCATTTTGCGCGCCATGGGATAGGCCAGCAGCGCCATCATGCGGTAGACCTCGATCTCGAACAGGCGCTGCAGCAAGCGACCGGCCTGGCGACTGCTGAAGATGCCATGGTCAATCACCAGTAGCCGGCTGAAGCCATCGGCGTGGATGCGGAAATCAGTCAGCGCGCTGGCGACTCCGCCAGCCACTTCCGATCCGATCAGGGTATTGCCTTCGAACAGGGGGCTGATAGCATCCAGGTTGATGGGTTGGCGCTCCTCGCTGTCCTTGTCTTTGCAGATCATACCCGTATGTATGGCAGCAATCACTTGCCCCGGCAGGCTTTTCAGCCAGGCGTCCGGCACACTGCGCAATGCTGTTTCGGCAAACGGATCGGTACAGTCACCCGTGGTATAAAAGGTGTAGGTGCTAAATTCGGTGTGCAGCTCCCAGCGCAGCTGAAATGAACCAAAATCACCATTGAAATGATCAGCTTCCGGTGGTGGGGGCGGGACGAGATAGCGTTCGCAAAGCGCACCCAATGCCTTGCGATCCCCCTGCCTCTGTTCGGCATTCAGCAAGATCGCAAGATGGCTGGCCCGCGCCGGGATATGGATGGACGCATAAGGCCGGGCATGTACTTCATTGGCCAGCTGGAAACGCTGTGGATGATTGGCGGGGATAGGCATGGTTTTGGTCTGTGTTCCTGATGCTATTGCATTGAACAGCCGAAGTGGAAAAGTTGCACGAACAGCACTATAAACGGCATTGCCGTGGATGGCAAAATCAGGCGCTCTGCCGGTCTGTATCCTTGCCCTTGTACCAGGACAGCTTTTCATGCAGCTGTACCACTTCTCCCACCATGATCAGGGTTGGTGGCCTGGGTTGCGTTCTTTCCGCCAGTTCCAGGATATTGCTCAGATTGCCGGTGAACACCCGCTGCATAGGGGTGGTTCCCTGCTGCACCAAGGCGATGGGCATGTTTTCCGGAACACCATGTGCAATCAGCTTTTCCACGATTACCGGCAATCCCATCAGCCCCATATAAAACACGATGGTCTGGTGGGGTTGGGCAAGTTGATGCCAGTTGAGATTCATGCTGCCATCCTTGAGATGGCCAGTAACGAAGGTAACGGATTGGGCATAGTCCCTGTGGGTAAGCGGTATGCCGGAATAGGTGGCGCAGCCGGATGCCGCAGTAATGCCGGGAATCACCTGAAAGGGCACGCCCTGTTCCGCCAGGGTATCGATTTCCTCCCCCCCGCGCCCGAAGATGAAGGGGTCGCCCCCTTTGAGACGCACCACTCGTTTTCCCTCTTTGGCAAGCTTTGCCAGCAGCGCATTGATTTCTTCCTGATGCATGGCGTGGCGGTCGCGCTCCTTGCCCACATAGATGCGCTCGGCGTCCTGGCGCACCATCTCCAGTACGGCGGGCGCGACCAGGCGGTCATAGACCACCACATCGGCCTGCTGCATCAGACGCAAGGCGCGGAAGGTCAGAAGATCCGGATCGCCGGGGCCGCCACCCACCAGATACACCTCGCCCATGCTGCTGTCGGGTGAAAACTCCTGCAGCTCTTTTTCGAGCACCGCTTCGGCTTCCTCCATATGGCCGGAAAATACTCTTTCCGCCACGCTGCCCTGCAGAATATGATCCCAGAAACGTCTTCTGTCGCCAATGGTTTGAAAAGCGTCTTTCACGCGCTTGCGGTAGCGGGCAGTGAGTTCCCCCAGGCGCCCGTAGCCCGCGGGAATCAGAGACTCCAGACGCGCCCGGATCAGACGCGCGAGAACCGGCGACGCGCCGCCGGTGGAGACGGCGGCAATCACGGGCGAGCGGTCGATGATGGACGGCATGATGAAACTGCCAGCATCCGGGTTGTCCACTACGTTCACCGGAATATTATGCTGCCGGGCGATCCCGGCAATCTGCTGATTGGCAACGGCATCATCGGTAGCGGCGATGATCAGTGCATACCCGTCCAGTGGCACCTGGGAATGCACCTTTGGCAGATGGGTGATTCCTCCCCCTTTCGCCTGGATTTGAAGGGTTTTGCATAGCGCCGGGGCGATCACCGTAACCTGCCCCTGCGCCGCCTGAAGCAGCTTGGTCTTGCGTGCAGCAACATCGCCACCACCGATAACGGCGCAAGGTCTGGATTTGATATCAAGAAAAACAGGAAGAAAATCCATTGCGTCTAAACCAGGCTATTTGAGATCATGGATCGGAAGGTCGTGAGAGTTTAACATAAGGGAACCTCTGGATAAGTCATGAACTCGTATCTTGCAATTGAAACGCCCGATAACTGCGTTGCAGTGCTTGACAAGAAAATAACCCGCCTGTGCGGCGCCTTGTTCTGCGGTGAGCCAGAAGCCCTGAATACGGGATGTATTGTTGCCGGGTGAATAATCAGAGATCCCCTAAGCAGTTGTTTCACATTATAAAAACTGCACTATTATTAGTGTTTATACCATCCATTCATTGCTTGTATGAGGATATTATAATATACTACACATCTTCAAATTGCCATCGGCCTGACCCGAGGTGGGAATGCAAATCAAAGAAATTGACGTATCCGAGCTGAAAAAACGGCTGGATGCGGGCGAAGATGTTGTATTGCTGGACATTCGCAGTGATGCAGAGGTGCAGCAAGGTGTGCTGCCAACGGCAGAGCATCTGGCCATGCACCTTATCCCCCTGAAATTACAGGATCTTCCCAAAGACAAGGACATTGTCCTGTACTGCCGCAGTGGAGCGCGCTCCTATCATGCCTGCGCCTTTCTTGCGCAGCAGGGTGTGGATAACACCTACAATCTGCGTGGTGGCATTATGGACTGGGTGCGAAACGGCTATGAAATAACCGCCCTGTAAGCCCATAATTTACCTATGGTGCTTGCCTTTTCCGTAAAGTTAGAATATAAGAAAGCACTGTTATTTAAACCCACAAACATTTGGAGAACTTCCATGGCTGATTTTGATGATGAACTCGACGCTAGCGGTCTGAACTGCCCCCTTCCCATTCTGCGGGCCAAAAAAGCGCTGGCAGCGCTGGATTCAGGAAAAGTACTGCACATTATTGCCACTGACCCTGGCTCGGTAAAAGATTTTGAAGCTTTTTCCAAGCAGACCGGCAATGAGCTGATGGAATCCAGGGAAGAGGGCGGAAAATTTCATTTCCTGATCAAGAAGGCCTGATTGCCTGTTGATTTCTGATACTGCGTTTTCACGCAGGGGAGAAAACCAATGGAACAGAAAAAACTGGCGATTATTGCCACCAAAGGAACCCTGGACTGGGGCTATCCACCGTTTATCCTCGGCTCCACAGCTGCAGCACTCGGCTATGAAGTGGAGATCTTTTTTACTTTTTACGGCCTGCAGCTGCTGAAAAAAGACCTGGATCACCTGCGCGTTACGCCTCTGGGCAATCCTGGAATGCCCATGCCCGGCGGCATGGAAAAGTGGATGCCCGTGCTGGTAACCGCCCTGCCCGGCATGGAAGCCATGATGACTTCCATGATGAAAAAACAGATGGCGGCCAAGGGTGTAGCCAGCCTCACTGAGTTGCGTGAGCTGAGCCAGGAAGCTGAAGTCCGGTTTATCGCCTGCAACATGACCGTAGAGCTGTTCGATATGGATCCCTCCGAGTTCATTGACGGCATTGAGCTGGCGGGGGCTGCGCGCTTCTTCGAGTTTGCTGGAGACGCGGATATTTGCATGTACATGTAGAGTGCGGGCGAGCCGGTATCTCTCTACACTAAAAAGCCGCCTGATGGCGGCTTTTTAGTGTCTTGGTACTACCTTAACCGGAGACGGGGGGCGGGTTAAAACTTGTAGGTCAGCTGTGCGCTGAAGATGTTTACGTCGGAATCATAGGTGCCGATCAACTGATGGCTGGTACTGTGATCCAGCGAGTCCAGGTCTGTATCATCAATGAACAGATGTGAATAGCCGGCATCCATGTTCAGCTTCTCGGATAGCTTGTACCCCAAGCCTACAGAGAGCCATTTGCGGTCGTTTCCGGGGATGCGTGGTGTGCGATCCAGGGTTTTGCTGATGGGTGTTTCATCATAGGCCGCACCTACGCGAAAGACCAACTTCTCGTTGAGGCGGTAGGTGGCGCCGATGGAGTAGCGCATGCTATCGTCCCAGTTTTCCGGCTGCACCGTGTCGGGTTGCAGCGGATTGTTGTAATCGATGCGAAGTTCCTCGAAGCGGCTCCATTTGGTCCAGGTGACGTCTGCAAGAATCGCCCACTGGTTATTGAAGGCATGGTACAGGCTGATAGAGGCGGATTCAGGAAGATCCACATCAGCTGTTGCGCCGGTATCGCTGAACAGGGGGATGCCCATGTTCAGGATCGCCTGGAAGTTTGCCGGCGTGCGGAAGTCGGCGTCGCCATCGAGACCCTGGGAGATGCTGGAGCGATAGGCCAGGCCGACGCGGGTCTGATCGGTGACATGAATCATGGCGCCAAGGTTGAAACCAAAGCTCCAGTCAGATCCTTTGACCTTGGCGTAGCCATCGGCCTGCAGGGGCAGCACGCCGGCGCTGGAGCAGGTGCCGGCGGGAATCAATCCCTTGTCTTCAAGCCCAAAACAGACAGTGCCAAAATCAATTGCATTGGAGAGGGTGGCCCTGATGTACTGTGCGCTGATGCCACCGCCCAGGGAAATGCGGTCATTGACCCGGTAGGCGATGCTCGGGTTGATGTTGACGGTGCTGATTTCGGAACGCACGGCGTGGTAGCGTCCTACCCAGTCATGGTCGTAATTCGTGGCCAGGCCGAAAGGGGCGTTAATGCCGATGCCGGCGAACAGCCGGTCGCTCAACTGGGTGGAAAGGTACAGGTTGGGCACCAGGGCGGTTTCACCGCCATCATCGTTGCTGCCAGGGAGTGAGCCGGCCATGGGCGCGCCACCGGTAAGCATGGGGTTGGCGTAAGAGCCTTGGTTGCTGAAATCCGCACTGGGAATGATGATATGCCCTGCGGTGACAATCTGGGAACCCTGCAGATTCGTCAAGCCAGCGGGGTTGAAGAAAACGGTAGATGCATCTTCGGCAACAGCAGCGGCTCCGGCATAGGCATTGCCCATGCCGCTGGCGTTGTGTTCAATGATGGCAAAGCCTGCGGATTGTGCATTGAAAGCCATAGCGGCAAGCATGCCGCCAATGAGTAACCCCAGTGGTTTGCGAATAGTTGGTTTTCTCATGCTGGTTTGTCTCCCTTTGTCTGAGCGTATTTTTTTTGCTGTGCATGGCGCTGGCCTGTGGAATTTGGCACGGTTGCGTGACACACCTAATACTTTATGACGTATTTCCTCAAAGGCTATGTCAATTTTCAGGAAAATGCCAGCATTATTCCACTTCGGCAAGTGCGCTTTTCCACGACTGGTTTCGATCAAAATTAACCTGATCAGCATAATTACCGGGCCAACAGCAAAGGAGTCATTGCTTTTTTGTGGCAAGTTTCTGCTTTAGCAGTCTATAATATAAGTTAAATTTATCCTGAATCCGAGGGTTCAGGGCGGATGCAGAGCGTATAATATTGATTTCCCAGTGGAATCAAAAAATCTTGGCTTCACTCTCAGGTTAAGCGGGCATTTTTTTGAACCGCTGGGGGATCAAGAGCTTGCGCTATGCGCCGTCATGAACCCACGGATTCAGGTTTATTGCAGGTGTCTGTGGAGTCCACTTCCGAATAGGGGGATGACCCGCACTACCGGTAGTTGGAGCAGACAGCATTATGGCCGACCGTAGATTACAGGTATTTTTCACTGTTGCACGCTTGCTGAGCTTTACCAAGGCTGCAGAAACCTTGCATATGACCCAGCCTGCAGTGACCTTTCAGGTGCGCCAGCTGGAAGAATACTTCAATACCCGCCTGTTTGACAGAACCCACAACCGCATTAGTCTGACCAAGGCCGGCACCTTGGTTTACGGTTATGCGGAAAAGATCTTCGATCTCTACGGGGAAATGGAAAACATGGTCAAGAACATGACCGGCGAGATCAGTGGTTCCCTGACCATAGGCGCGAGCACGACAGTGGCCGAGTACATGCTGCCATCTCTGTTGGGGGAGTTCCGCAGAAAGTACGAAGATGTGGTTATTCATTTGAAGGTATCGAATACGGAAGGCATTGTTTCCATGGTGGAGAACAATGTAATTGACCTGGGTGTGGTCGAGGCCCAGGTAGGCAACAAGAACCTGGTGGTGGAAAACTGCCGTGATGACAAGCTTGTCGTCATCGTTCCCAAGGGGCACCGGTTGGTGGGGAAGAAAGTGGTGAAGTTGTCCGAGTTGATGGAATACCCCTTTATCTGCCGGGAAGAGGGTTCCGGAACCAGGGAAGTGATCGAGGACTATATCTGTCATGCGAAAGGCTGCAGTGATGGCTTGAATATCAGCATGGAATTGGGCAGCCCGGAAGCGGTCAAAGGTGCGGTGGAAGCGGGTATGGGCATATCCATTGTTTCCGAAGCCACCATTTCCAAGGAGTTGAAGCTGAAAACCCTGGAAGTGATCGAACTGGATCCCCCCATGCACCGCCCGTTTTCCTTTGTGCACCAGAAGCAGAAGTTCCGCGTGCGAGTCATGGATGAATTGTTGGAGTTTGCACGCGGTTACTGCGAGAAGGAAGCCTGAAACTTGCTTTCCCCTGTGGTCAGTTTGTCCAGGGAGCAACGTCTTCTGTTGCGTATGTTTTCCCGTCTTGACGCGTCACGTCGTGCAAGCTTGCAGGCTTTTGCTGAGTTTTTGTGGCAGCAGCAGGAGCAGGAAGAGCAGGGGAATACCTCTTCTTTGGCGTCTGAAATCCAGGCTCCCGAAGAGATACCACGGCCTGAAGAAGAGTCTGTGGTTGCAGCCATGCGCCGTTTGAGCAGGACTTTTCCCATGATCAATCGGGACGCCTTGCTGGACAGGGCGACTTCGCTCATGACTTCCCATATGTTGCAGGGGCAGCCAGCAGCACAGATCATCGATGAGCTTGAGGCGCTTTTTGATGAGCACTATCAAGTCTATCTGAACCGTTTTCCCCATTCCTAGGCGTAATCATGCAGGTTATTTATCAATGGCTTAAACGTACGTTTTCAGACCCGCAACTGGTAGTGCTGTTATCCCTGCTACTTGGGGGGTTCATCATTATCGTCACCATGGGAAACATGCTGGCGCCGGTACTGGCCAGTATTGTCATTGCCTATCTTCTTGAAGGCCTGGTGGCTCCCCTGCAGCGCATGGGGGTTCCGCGCATGCTTGCGGTGATTGTTGTTTTCATCCTGTTTTTGATCGCCCTTGGCTTGATCCTGTTTGGTTTGCTGCCGCTGTTGTCCCGCCAGGTGACCCAGTTGGTGCAGCAGCTGCCCAATATGCTGGCGGAAGGCCAGCAGGCGCTGATGATGCTGCCGGAGAAATATCCAGAGCTGATAACGGCCGACCAGGTGCAGGAGGTCATCGCCACGATTGGTGGTGAGGCCGGTAATATCGGCCAGAAGGTGCTGTCCTGGTCGTTGGCGTCTGTAGTCGGGGTGATTACCCTGCTGGTGTATCTGGTGCTGATGCCCCTGCTGGTGTTTTTCTTTCTGAAAGACAAGCGATTGATTCTGAACTGGTTTGCCAGTGTGCTCCCCCAGGATCGTAAAATCGCCCTGCATGTGTGGTGGGAGGTGGATGGCCAGATCTCCAACTATGTGCGTGGCAAATTCTGGGAGATCATCATTGTCTGGTCTGCCAGCTATGTGACCTTCACCCTGCTGGGCCTGCAGTACGCCATGCTGTTGGGGGTGCTGGTCGGCCTGTCGGTGATCATTCCCTATATTGGCGCGACCGTGGTGACTTTTCCGGTGCTGGCGGTGGGCTGGTTTCAGTGGGGCTGGACGGCAGATTTTGGCTGGTTGGCTCTGGCCTACTTTATCATTCAGGCGCTGGATGGCAACGTGCTGGTACCCTTGCTGTTCTCCGAGGTGGTGAGCCTGCATCCCATTGCCATCATTGTTGCCATTCTCGTGTTTGGCGGTTTCTGGGGCTTCTGGGGCGTGTTTTTCGCCATTCCCCTGGCCACGTTGGTGAATGCGGTAATCCAGGCCTGGCCTTCCCGTTCGGAACTGAATCGAAGGCTGGAACAAAGCCAGGCTGCCGCCTCATAACATGCGTGGAATGCGCACCGTGAATGTCGTGCCTCGCGTTTGATCTGAAGTGGCGGCAATGCTTCCGCCATGAGCCTGTACCAATCGCCGAACAATTGCCAACCCCAGCCCGGTGCCATTTGCCTTGGTGGTGAAGAAGGGCTCGAACAGCCTGTCCAGATACTCGGGGGCGATAGACTCCCCCTGGTTGTGGATTTCCACCTGCACCACCTTGTCTTCGTCTTCACTGATTATCTTGATGGCCACTGTTGAATCCTGAGCCGCCGCCTCGATAGCATTTTGTAGCAGATTGAGAAAGATCTGCAGCAGCCGGTCAGCGTCGGCGCACATGGGAAGCGTACCGTTCGGGCAGCTCAGATGGAGCCGAATCTGTTGCTCGGTCGCCAGAGGCTTTTGGCTGGCGACGGCCTTTTCCAGTATCGGGCAGATGTCCGTTGGCTGTGTATTCAGAACCAGTGGTCGGGCGTACAGCAAGATATCGGCCAGCAGGCGGTTGATGCGGGCCATTTCCTGTTCCGCCAGTTGCAGCCGCTTGTTTGCGGCGCCAGGCAACTCGGTGTTTTCAAAATAGTCCAGCGCCATGCTCACTGTTGCCAGTGGTGTGCGTATTTCGTGTGCGATATTGGAGGCGAACTGTCCGATGGCAGCCAGTCTGGCGTGTTCCGCCAGTTTCAGGGTGCGGCTGAAACTCAGGGAAATGACCGTGGCAAGGTTGGACAACAGTTGTGTATGTTCCGGTTGATAGGCATGGGCCTGACGTGTGGCGAACACCAGCACCCCCGGGATGGGGCTTTGTGAGGTCACGGGGAGAAAGATGGCGTCTTGGCGCTGGCGTCCGGCAAGCACCTGCAAAAATCGATAGGAAGCATTTTGCAAGGATACGTCCTGAACGTCCGGAATATGCAAAGGCTCGCCGCTGTTCAGGCATTTTTCCAGCAAGGTGTTTTTCAGAGGAAAGCGAAGTATACCCAGCTCTTCCGGCATGCCGTCGCTGAATGCCCGTTCGAGTTGAATGTGCCCGTCGGTGGATACGAATAGTACGCCCACCCAGTCCAGCGGCAATAACTCCGGAAAGGTACGGGAGACGAATTCCAGGGTTTCATTCAAATCGCTGCCTTCCTGCAGGCGTGCGGTGAGCTTGAACATGGTGTTGAGGCGGGAGGACAGCTGGTTGAAGGAAAGCGCCAGAAAGCCGATTTCATCGTCGGAGGCTACCGGAACCTGGTAGCTGAAATTCCCGGCAGCAGCTTGCCGGAAGCCTTCGACGGAACTGCCCAGGGGGCGCAGCACGCGCCGGTAAAACCACAGCATGATGCCGATGGCGATGATCAGGGCGATGGCGAAAGAGATGCGGATGATTCTGTTGGTTTCCAGCATTCGCTGCTGAATGTCCACGTCCAGTGCCTTGAGCAGATTGCGGGTTTTGTGCAGCAGCATCGGGTTGCGATCCACGATCAGCCTTGCGGCTTCTGTAAGATGGGGCATCGCCTCTGGCCCCATCACCTTGTCCAGGGTGAGGAGGAACTTTTTCCAGTAATCTTCCAGCTCGAAGGCGGCTTTCAGGGTATTGTCGCTGAGCACAGGAGTTGTGGGGTTATAGTTTTGCAGTTGCCGCTGAAAGTCGCCACTGGAAAAAGCGGCGCAAATCTCATCGAACTGCCCGGTATTGTTCATCAAATCCTGGTAGTAAAGGCGCAGGTCGCGGGTATAGGCGCTACTGTCCCGGGGTGCGTTTTTTTCGTAATTCATAGCCTGCATGGCCATGTGCTGGGCGGTTGCCTGCAACTCTCCCGCCAGGCGCAGCAAGGCTCCCTGGGTGCGTTGCTCGTCCAGGATTTTCAGGGTGTGCATACTGAAAAAACTGAACAGTGCAATCAATGCCAGCAGCGCAATGCCAATCTGGAATTTAAGGGTGTGGGTGAATTTCAAGCATCGGCTCCATTTTTTTCGGCAATGGTCAGAGTATGCCAGTAAAATGCACGGTTTGGCGGCTATGTGTATTCCTGGCCGTATGTATTTTGGCATCCCGACCGCCCATTGTTCCGGGCGCAAGATACGGGTTCACAACTTGACCAGGACGTCCCCCTGGTCTCCATGAAACCAGGCCATGCAAATGACCATGAATCTTTCAGACCTGAATGAATTATCGAGCATACGCGACTGGGTGCGTTGGGGTGCAAGCCGCTTCAGCGAGGCGGGATTGTGTTTTGGCCATGGAACCGATAATGCCTTTGATGAATCCCTGGCGCTGGTGCTGCATGCCCTGCACCTGGATCACAGTCTGCCCCGGGATTTTCTGGGCACCCGGCTGACCCACAAGGAAAAGGAACGGGTGCTGGAGTATCTGTTGCAGCGCCTGGAAGAGCATATGCCTGCCGCCTATATTACCCATGAAGCGCATTTTTCCGGTTTGAGTTTCTACGTCAACGAGAGTGTTCTGGTACCACGCTCGCCAATTGCCGAGCTCATCGAGGCGGGATTCGAACCCTGGATGCAAACTGGTGACGAGCTGCATATTCTGGATTTGTGTACAGGATCCGGCTGTATCGCCATCGCCTGCGCCCATTATCTTCCTCATGCGCTGGTGGATGCATCGGATATTTCGCCATCAGCGCTGGAGGTGGCCAGAGTCAATATTGAACGCCATCAGCTGCAGGAGCAGGTGACGCTGTATCGTTCGGATTTGTTCGATGATCTGCCGGGGCGCCGGTACGATCTCATCGTCAGCAATCCCCCCTATGTGAATGCAGAAGAAATGCAGACCCTGCCGGATGAGTTCCAGCATGAACCCGCCCTGGGGCTGGAGGCGGGCGAGGATGGCATGGATATCGTGGCGCGTATTCTTTGTGAAGGGCATCGTTTTCTCAAGCCTGGTGGTATCATGATCATAGAAGTGGGTGACAGCATGGGATACCTGATGGCCCGGTATCCGCAAATCCCTTTCCTGTGGCTGGATTTTGAGCGAGGGGGGCATGGCGTGTTCCTGCTCACGGCTGAACAGCTGCAACAATATCAAGAAGTTCTCCTGGAGGAATGTGAATCATGAGTCTGCGCCGTGCAAAAACCGCGGATGAGTATATTGAGTGGGTCAACAACGCCGTGTTCGAGGCCAAGGATCTGAAAGACTGTTTCGTGTTCGAGATCGAAGACATGACGCGCTTTCCCAGCTGGGTCGAGCCCCTGGAGCAGTATATTGCCAGCGTTCATCAGTCCATGGTGGATGGGACCTATCATTTCGGGCGTGAGGATCTTCCTTTCATGGATATTCTGTATCGCTATGGTGATCAGATTCCCTTCCATACCCTGCTCAAGCAAATCAATGAAACCCACCGCAAGGGGCTGGAAATTGATGAAGACGAGTAAACTTTTTTTTGAAATATCCGGAGCCGTATATGGAACAGCAACTCATACTGGATGACACCCTGATCGCAAAATATGACCAGAGTGGTCCCCGTTATACCTCCTATCCTACCGCTGTGCAGTTTCATGAAGGCTTTTCGGCCGGGGAGTATGCGGCAATTGCCACCGGAACCAATGCCAGCGGGCGCCCTTTGTCCCTTTATTTTCATATTCCGTTCTGCGATACCATCTGTTTCTACTGCGCCTGCAACAAGGTAGCGACCAAGGACAGAAGCAAGGGAGATGAATATCTGCAGCGCCTGTATCGTGAAATCGCCTTGCAGGGAGCACTGTTTGATCGGGATCGCCCGGTAGAGCAGCTGCACTGGGGCGGCGGCACGCCGACCTTCATCAACCATGGCGAGATGCGTGAGCTGATGAGAGTGACCGGTGAGCATTTCCACTTGCTGGACAATGATGAAGGCGAATATTCCATCGAGATCGATCCCCGCGAGGCGACGGCGGAAACTGTCGCAGTACTGCGCGAGATTGGCTTCAACCGCATGAGCCTGGGGGTACAGGATTTTGACCCCAGGGTACAAAAGGCAGTGAATCGCATTCAGAGTGAAGAAGAGACCCTGGCGGTACTCAATGCGGCAAGGACAGAAGGTTTTCGCTCGATCAGCATCGACCTCATCTATGGCCTGCCGCACCAGACCAGGGACAGCTTTTCCGCCACGCTGGATCGGGTCATTGAGGTTGGGCCGGATCGCCTCTCGGTGTTCAACTACGCGCACCTTCCGCAGATCTTCAAGCCCCAGCGGCGCATTGAGGCCGAAGAACTTCCCCCGGCGGAAACTAAGCTGGAAATCCTGCATATGACGGCCAGCAAGCTGGCGGATGCCGGGTATGTATATATTGGCATGGATCATTTTGCCCGGCCGGACGATGAACTGGCGGTGGCCCAGCGTGAAGGCACCTTGTATCGTAATTTCCAGGGGTATTCCACTCATGCCAACTGTGACCTGATTGGCATGGGGATCACCTCTATTGGTTCCGTGGGAAATTGCTATGCGCAGAATATCAAGGGACTGGATGAATACTATGAATGCGTCGATGCTGGGCGTCTGCCAGTGTTTCGCGGTGTCGAACTGAGCAAGGACGATGAATTGCGGCGGGACGTAAT
>JALWMK010000021.1 GCA_027083925.1 Sedimenticola sp.
GATATGGACCCCGGCCTGCGCCGGGGTGACAATATTGACGCATCACATTGTGTAGCTGAGCTTTGTAACTAATCACTTTTCCTTTTGGGTGTCACTCCGCAACTCTGGATGCCGGCCTGTGCTGGCACGACGACACTCCGTCATTCTGGCGCACGACTCCATGGCACTGGGAATGCTCCCGGCATTTCCAGTATTTCCTCCATCCCTGGACGTCATGGAGGAGATAGGATAAAGCAGGAAGCAAGAATCGAGGCCGGAATCCATGCTTGATATGGACCCCGGCCTGCGCCGGGGTGACAATATTGACGCATCACATTGTGTAGCTGAGCTTTGTAACTAATCACTTTTCCTTTTGGGTGTCACTCCGCAACTCTGGATGCCGGCCTGTGCTGGCATGACGACACTCCGTCATTCTGGCGCAGGCCAGAATCCACTACACCTCCTTGTAAATCTCCGCTCCCTGCTGCTTGAATTCCTCCGCCTTCTCCTTCATGCCCTCATCCAGCGCCTGCTCTGCTTCCACCCCGAGCTTGGCGGCATACTCGCGCACGTCCTGGGTGATCTTCATGGAGCAGAAATGCGGGCCGCACATGGAACAGAAATGCGCCACCTTGTGGGCCTGCTTGGGCAGGGTCTCATCGTGATACTCCCGCGCCAGATCCGGGTCCAGGGAGAGGTTGAACTGATCGTCCCAGCGGAACTCGAAACGCGCCTTGGACAGGGCATTGTCCTGGATCTGCGCGCCGGGCAGACCCTTGGCCAGATCCGCCGCATGGGCGGCCAGCTTGTAGGTGATGATGCCCGTGCGCACGTCTTCCTTGTTGGGCAGGCCCAGGTGTTCCTTGGGCGTCACATAGCAGAGCATGGCGGTGCCATACCAGCCGATCTGGGCCGCGCCTATGCCTGAGGTGATGTGGTCGTAGCCCGGGGCGATGTCCGTCACCAGGGGGCCGAGGGTGTAGAAGGGCGCTTCGAAGCAGTCCTGCAGCTCCTTGTCCATGTTCTCCCTGATCATCTGCATGGGCACATGGCCCGGCCCTTCGATCATCACCTGCACGTCCTGCTCCCAGGCGAATTTGGTCAGCTCGCCCAGGGTTTCCAGCTCACCGAACTGGGCGGCGTCATTGGCGTCCGCCAGGCAACCGGGACGCAGGCCATCCCCCAGAGAAAAGGCTACGTCATAGGCCTTCATGATCTCGCAGATCTCGCCGAAATGGGTGTAGAGGAAGCTCTCTTCATGGTGGGCCAGGCACCACTTGGCCATGATGGAGCCGCCCCGGGAGACGATGCCCGTGAGGCGCCGGGCGGTGAGGGGCACATAGGCCAGGCGCACGCCCGCGTGAATGGTAAAATAATCCACGCCCTGCTCCGCCTGCTCGATGAGGGTGTCGCGGAACATCTCCCAGGTCAGTTCCTCGGACTTGCCGTTCACCTTTTCCAGCGCCTGGTAGATGGGCACGGTGCCAATGGGCATGGGCGCGTTGCGCAAGATCCATTCCCGGGTTTCGTGAATGTTCTTGCCTGTGGACAGGTCCATGAGGGTGTCCCCGCCCCAGCGCGCCGACCAGACCATTTTCTCCACTTCTTCCGCAATCGAGGAAGTCACGGCGGAATTACCGATATTGGTGTTGATCTTCACCCGGAAGTTGCGCCCGATGATCATGGGCTCGGCTTCCGGGTGGTTGATGTTGGCGGGAATGATGGCGCGGCCCGCGGCCACCTCGGCGCACACGAACTCCGGGGTGATCTCTTCCGGCAGGTTGGCGCCAAAGGACTGGCCGGGGTGCTGTTTGAGTAGCTGGGTGTAACGGGGATCACGGCGCAGCTCGTCCAGCTTCATGTTCTCGCGGATGGCCACGAACTCCATTTCCGGGGTGATGATGCCCTGGCGGGCGTAATGCATCTGGGTGACGTTGGCGCCAGCCTTGGCCCGGCGCGGGGTGCGGATGTGCTCGAAGCGCAGGTGCGCCAGTTCCGGATCGCTCTGGCGATTCTGGCCGAACCTGGAGCTGGGGCCACTGAGCTTTTCCGTATCGCCCCGCCCTTCTATCCAGGGATCACGCAGGGGCGGCAGACCTTTCAGCAAGTCAATCGCGGCGGTCGGATCGGTGTAAGGGCCAGAGGTGTCATACACATAGATTGGCGGATTTTCCTCGTCACCATCGAATGCATGGGTGACATCCTGGGAGATTTCCCGCATGGGCACGCTCACCCCGGGGTGGCCGCCTGCCACATAGATCTTGCGGGAGTTGGGAAAAGGGCCGGTGACATCTTCCGACAGGCGGGTGGTCTCGTGAATGAAATCTTCGGGGATTGCGCTCATGGTGTTCTCCAGGTCATAACGGGAAGCAATACACCTGGACAGGGCGGGCAGAGCTTCCCTACACCGGTACTAACCGGCTCAGGTTCAAAGGGTTTTTCTCAGCCGTAAGGCACCCCTAGCTATAAGTTGATTGTATCACTAAAAAATAAAATTCGGCTTGCGATACAACCTGCCCGCCAGCAACGCAAACACCCCGCCGGCCAGCATTGCACCGGCAGAAGGCAGCAGCCACTGGCTCAGCCCCAGGTGCTCGCCCCGCAGCACTTCGTTGATCAAATAGTTGTGCGACCACACGGGCAGCAGCAGTTCCAGACCCTGCACCTTGCTTTGCAGCACCATCTGGATCATGGAAGGGGTAAGCGCCGCCAGCACTAGCAGGCCGAGATAGGTCTGGGCTTCCTTCACGGTGCGCGCAAAGGCGCCGACGAAGCTCATCAGCGCCGCAAACAGAAACGCCAAGGGCGATAGAAACAGCAACAACACCGGAATGGAGGCCAGGTTGAAGGAAATGCCGGTCGCGCCCAGGTCGACCACCCGCGTTCCCACGGCAAACCCGGCCAGGGACAGGGCCAGCACCGCCAGGCTGATGAGCACATTGGTGGCGAGCTTGCCGGTCATGAACTGCTCCGGCGCCACGGGATTGGCCATAAGCGGCTCCAGGGACTGGCGCTCCCGCTCTCCCGCCGTGAGATCCGCCGCCACCACCATGGCCGCCTGCATGATGCCGATGATCAGCAGATAGGGCAGAAACGCCAGCATCTGCGCATCCGAACCCTTTCGGGAAAGGTCCCGGTCATGCAGCACCATGACCTGGGTGATGGACGGATCCACCCCCCGCAAGCTCAGGCGCAGATTGCCCACCGCCGCAGAATAACTGTTGATTGCCGCCTCGATACGCCGTTTGACGATATTGGTCTTGGTACGGGAGTGATCCGACATCAGGGTCAACTGCGCCGGACGGCCCTCGCGCAGTTGCTGCGGAAACGCCTCGTCGATCACCAGCACCGCATCCACCTCCTGCGCCCGCACCGCGGCTTCGGGGTTTTCCACCGCCGCAACCACACGAATTTTGCTCGAACGCAGATAACCCAGCAGCTGCGGCGCAAACTCCGCACCCTGCACCGGCAGCTCGATGGTTTTCTGCGCCTCATCGGTGACCATTTTCACCGCCAGCAGCAGCACCCCCATGGCCAGCACCGGGCCGAGCAAAGCGCCCAGCACCAGAATATTGACCATGGTGCGCCGGTCGCGGAACAGGTCTTTCAGCTCCTTGCGCAATACCACCAGCCAGGCCTTCATGCCATGATCCCCTCTTCCGTGCCGATCAGATCCACGAACGCATCCTCTATATTGTCTTTTCCCGCCACGGCCATGAGCGCCTCCGGTGCACCCACGGCCTTGATCACCCCGTTTGCAATCACCACCACCTCATCGCAGAGGGCTGTTACCTCCTGCATGATGTGGGTGGAAAGGAGCACCGCCTTGCCCTGCTCCTTCTGGTGCAAAAGATAGCGGCGCAGGGCGCGGATGCTCATCACATCCAGGCCGTTTCCCGGCTCGTCCAGCAACAGGTTTTGCGGGTTGCCGACGAAAGCCCTGGCGATGGCGACCTTGGCCCGCTGTCCCTGGGAAAAGCCTTCGCAAGGGCGGCGCAGAAAATCCTGCATCTCCAGCTCTTCGGCCAGCTCATCGACGCGGCGGGACAGGGCAGCGCCGGTCATGCCCTGAAGCTCACCAAAGTAGGCGATATTCTCCCAGGCTGTCAGGCGCGGATACAACCCCCGCGCATCCGGCACCACACCCATGGCCGCCTTGGCCTGCAACGGCCGCTGCCAGGCGTCCACGCCATCCACCAGAATCTTCCCGGAATCCGGCTGCAGCAGGGCGTAGAGCATACGCAAGGTCGTGGTCTTGCCCGAGCCATTCGGCCCCAACAGGCCGGTGATCCTGCCATCGGCGATCTCGAAGCTGACGCCGTCCACGGCCTTCACTGCGCCAAAGTGCTTTTTCAGTTCCTGGGCAATGATCACGATGCCGGCCCCAGTTTGTCGATGAAGAAAGGCAGCCGGGCGATGTCCTGCACACAAGCCGCATCCTTGTCATCCAGCTTCAGGGCATGGATGAAAACCGCCGCCAGTTCGGGCACGCATCCCCTGGGCAGCACATTGTGCCCCTGTCCCGGCACCACCAGGTGCCGGCCATTGCTGAACTGTTGCAAGGCCTGCTCACCATAGCTGATGGGTGTGACCGGATCCATTTCACCGGACAGCAGCAGGGCCGGAATATCCGATTGCAGGGGCTGATGAATATCGGCGAAACTCTCGCCTCTGGGCCATTGCTCGCAAAGAATGTGAATCTGCCGGACGAAACGCCCCAGCACCCGGTTGGATGCCGGGGGCAGATCGCCATAGAAGGGCGCATCTTCGCTGCAGACCACGCTGTTGTGCATGCCCTCGCTCATCTCGCCTTCCAGGCTCGCCATCACCTGCAGAGCCTGCCCCAGCAGGGGCCGCCAGTCTCCTTGGGCCGCAGCATGGATGAGCAGGGGCAGCAGGGCGCGGGTTTCGCCGGCATAGCTGAGCATGCGCACGGCGGCATCCAGCCCCTGGCGGGACACGTCCAGCGCCAGGGGCTCCCCGGTGCGGGGGTGGGCCATGGACAGCTGGCGGCGCTCATCCAGGGAGAGCGCCAGATAGTGCCGCCAGTCTTCCTCCAGGGCCGGAAACGCCTCACGGCAGCCATCCTCAGCAGCGCAATGAAAAAACAGCTTCTGCAGGGAGGCGGACAGATTGCCGGCGAAATCCAATCCCACAATCACCTCCAGGGGCAACACGCCATCGAGAACAATGCTGCGCACCCGTTCCGGGTACTCCCGCACCACCAGTTGCGCCACGCGCGTACCATAGGAAACCCCCATGAGATTGATGCGCTCATAACCCAGAGCCTTGCGCACGAACTCCACATCCGCCACCGCCTGGCGGGAAGTAAAATAACGCACATCCACCTGCTGCCTCTCCAGGCACTCACGGGTTTTCCGCCGCAGCAGGGCATCATCCACTACCAGCTCCAGGGACTCTTCCACCGGGCAGTTCAGGGGGGTGGATTTGCCTGTGCCGCGCTGGTCGATGAGCACCAGATCCCGGTGCTGCAGCACCTTGGTGAACACCGGCCACATCAACAGGGTGGAAGCCACCGCCGACTGCCCCGGCCCACCGGCGAAGAAAAACAGGGGATCCGCCCGGGGGGCCTTTCCACTGGCGTGAACCACCGCCACATGCAGCTGAATATTCTCCCCCTGGGGCCGGTTGTAATCCAGAGGAACCTGGAATTCCCGACACTGGGCATTCACCACCTTGGGCAGGCGGGGATGGGTCAGGGCGCATTCCCGGAACCCCCCCTCGCCGCCCCAGGCAGAGGCCGTCACCAGCAGCAGGAAGGCCAGCAGGCTGCGTTTCCCCATTCGATGGCTGTTTTGCAAGATCATGGCAACAGATGCTACTACAGCCAGCGGCAGAAACCGACCCCGGGTAGCTGGCAACAAATACTGCTGCCCACAGGGATTTGGCCTATGATGAAAAAGACTCCCGCACATACCCTAACGAAAATCACCGAGGACGACGCAATGAACCATAAACCGGGAAAAAGCGGCACAGACTGGAAGGAAGAAATCTCCATCGCCGGGAACGAGCTGGTGGGGCGCATAAAGGAGCTGGTGGCCGAAGGCAATGTACGCCGCCTGATCCTCCGCAAGCCCAATGGCGAAAGCCTGCTGGAAATCCCTCTCACCGCAGGTGTCGCCGTAGGTGGCGTTGTCACCATCATGGCGCCGGTGCTTGCCGCCATCGGCGCCCTGGCGGCGCTGATCAAAGATTTCCGCCTGGAAGTGATTCGGGCTGACCCGGAACAATCCGATGAAGAAAACCATCCCGGCTGATCCCGCAGCAGCATCACAACTGGAAGACCTGCCCAATATCGGCCCGGCCACGGCAGCCGACCTGCGTCTCATCGGGATCGGCCACCCTGCCCAGCTTGCCGGGAAGGACGCTTTGGCGCTGTACGACAAGCTTTGCGCCATCTCAAAGAAGAGGCACGACCCTTGCACCATCGACATTTTCCTTTCCGCCATTCATTACCTGGACACAGGCGAAGCCCGACCCTGGTGGAAATTTACACCGGTGCGAAAACAGCGGCAGGCCGATTGAATTCCCCTATGCCGAAATACAAAGGGCGGATTATCCGCAAGGGCTTCAGCGCGCTAGAATGCCTACATTGTTGATGCAGCAGGAACAGCGCCATGCAAACCGGCCCGAGAGAAATAACCACACCGTTTCGCCCCATCCCTCTGGATGTACCCGAAGGCATGGCCCCCAACGAATTCTTCAACAGTACCGAGAACCTCAATGACCTGGAGAACAATAACGGTCTGTTACGCAACCCGGAAAACCTGTTGCTGTACCGCAAGGCCCTGGGCCATAGCAACCTGTTCGACACCTCCATCATCTACAACACTTCCAAGTGCATACTCAACCCCCTGGGACGCCCGGTGCGCCGCACCCAGGTGCCAGACGATGTGAAACACGTCTGGAACCGCATGAACCAGATCCTCATCGACTACATGCTGGAGCTGTTTCCCGATCCCGCCGATGCCCTGGTCCTCGCCGGCGAGGCCAGTCTGGACGCCACCTGGTCCCTGACCTCTCCCGGCGTACCCAGCATCCGCATGTTACACAATCATTTCATCGCCTTCGACATGCAACAACTGCGCGAAGCGAAGCTGGCGGACAAGGACAACCCCAACCTCACCGACGGCGGCCAACACAGCCTGTTTCAGAAGCACATGCAGGATGTGTATCGGGATTTCTTCGACGGGCTGGATCTGAGAATTCTCAAACTGGCAGATGAGGGCAGCTCCCGCATCCACCTCACCGGCTATCCCCAGGGCCTGCCAAGCTGGGAGATCCAGGGCGGTGCAAAACGCCTGAAAGACATTTGCTTCTGGCGGGAATACGATGAGATTCTCAAGGGCTTCATCGATTTCTATCGCACCTTCTTCACCCAGGTCTCCACCCGCAACGCACCCCCGCCCAGGAACGCCTGGTTCCCAGAGCAGATCGAAAGAAAGCTGCTGTTCAACAACGAGTTTCTGGCCACCGCGAAAAAAGTACGCGACCGCTGCATCACCGATGCAAAATACGCCAATGCCATTCGCTGGCAACCCGCCTTCAAGCAGCTCATCTACCGCAACGATGAAGGCAAACTCATCATCACCATCAGCCAGAACTCCATCGGCAACGCCATCACCGAATTACTGGGGGTCGTAGTGAAACGCACACCGGACGCCGCCGCCTATGAACAGGCAGAAGCGGCATTGACCGAAAAACTGCTGGAAGTACGAAGCCGGTTGATACGGGCAGACCTGGGAGAAGGAATCGAGACGCCCTACTGGGGAAGATAGTATTGGGAATAGCTCATGTGCAGCGGTTCTGCAGCCGGGGTAGAAGGAAAAAGTGCAGGCCGGACATACTGTCTGGCCTGCAATAGCTTTCAATTAAAACAGTTCAGACAATTGCTTTTTCAGCTTGTCGAACCAACCTTCGCCGCTTTTTCCAGCAGCAGACTTCTCCTTGATTTCATCGATCTGTTCATACAGGGGCTTGAATGCCTTACGGTTCCCATATCCCAGCGCTTCCGCCAGTTTCAACTCCTCGGTGGCGGCTTTCAGCAGACCATCCAGTAGCTTGTTGTCTTTCTCTGAACGCTCCTTGTTTTCCACCAACTCTTCCGCTCTTGCCAGCATATGCTGGCTGCGCAACAGGGGCAGGGGAATTACATCTGTTGTTACCACCAAGGTATCGAGGGCCGCCTGCAGCGCTACCTTGGCCGCCTCGGTTTCACCTTTGTCGAGCAATGGCGAGATGGCCTTGATGGCATCCGGATAGGTCGCCAGGGGAATGGCGGCAGTACTGATCACCACTTCACTCGCCAGGTTCGCCATCAAACTGCGGGCCTTCTGCACTTCCCCGTCGTCGAGGAAATCTTTGGCCTCCTTGATCACCGCCTTGACCGTATCCGGGCCGGCAAACAGATCATAGGTCACCATATCCACTGCTACAGGAACAAGGGCCAGCTCGGGATCCCGCGCCAATATCAGCTCCAGCTTGCCCGTGGCAACCTCCAGCGCCTTGAGCGCATCATCCGTCTTGCCGCCATCTAGCGCCTGCAGTGCTTTTTGCGTCTGCTCGATTGCGGCAACGGCCTCTTCAACAATCTTGTCACGTTGACCGGCCACCTTGGCGGCGGAAGACTTGTCCACCTGCGCCTGCACTGACTGGCTTTCCGCAGATTTTTCCTGGGCTTTTTCCGGCAAAGACGTTGCCTGAACCACTCCCGTCACAGTCAGCGCAAGCCCCAGCAATGCCGGGAAAAACAGCTTGTTCATCGATTTTTTCATTTTCATTTTCTGTTCTCCTGTTACTCTTCAATTTCATTCAGGGGCTTGGGCAGACCTGCAAGCTTGCATACCATTTGCACCGGCCCTTTCGGGAACAACCGATAAAGAAACTCCCGATAGGCTCCGGTATCGCGGTAGCGCTTACCATGCCGCCGCCCCAGGGTTTTCAGAAAGACCCGCATGCTCGGATGACGCATGTGCTCTTCGTAGTACTCGCGGAAGTAATAGATCATTCCCCAATGGGCATCTGTCAGCTTCAGGCCTTCCTGCGCTGCGATGGCCTCGGCCACAGTTTCATCCCAGTCATCCGGATCGAGGAGATAACCTTCTTCATCCGTTTCAATGATCTTGTCGTTTACTTGAATCATTTTGTTGCTCCAATTTGATGGATTGGCAATACCTCGCCAGTACAGGCATTCACATGGAGGCGGAGCAAATAATTATCAAGATATTGCGGGGCGGTCGCAGACAAAAGCTATTCGGCGCGCAGGGCTTCGATGGGATCCAGGCGGGCCGCACGCTGGGCGGGCGCCACCCCGGCAATCAGTCCGATGCTCACCGCCAGGGCTTCCGCCAGCACCACATACAGCAAGGGTGTATGCACCGGCAGAGACGGCATGACGGTGTGCAGCAGCCAGGCGATGCCGATTCCCAGACCCAGGCCGCTGATGCCACCGATGGCCGCAAGCACTATGGCTTCCCCCAGGAACAGGTTCAGCACCTGGGAACGCCTGGCGCCCAAGGCGCGCAACAGACCGATTTCGCTGGTGCGCTCGTTTACCGCGATGCTCATGATGGTAACGATGCCAATGGCCCCCACCAGCAGGGAAATGCCGCCAATGGCGGCCACGGCGAAGGTGAGAACATTCAGTATGGAACCCAGTACGTCCAGCATTTGCTGCTGGGTGGTGACGGTATAGTCCTCCTTGCCATGCCGGGCGGTGAGGGTGCGCTTGATGCCAGCCACCACGGTGTCCACGGCCACTTCCTCCCGGTACATCACATCGATCTCGAACAGGCTGTCACGATTGAACAGGCTGAGGGCGCGGGCTGCGGGAATATACACCGTATCATCCAGATCGAATCCCAGCACCGTACCCTTGGATTCCATCACCCCGATCACCCGGTAGCGGCTGCCACCGATGGTAATGCGTTTACCCAGGGGGTTGCTGTCGCCGAACAACTCCTGCCGCAGCTTGCTGCCCAGCACCGCAAATGCCCGGGGAGCGGTGGGATCATCCGCTGGCAGGAAGCGCCCGGAGCGTACCGCCATGCTGAAGGCTTCGGGCATCTGCGGTCCGGCGCCGTAGACTGCGACCCGCCGCCTGCGGTTGTCCGCCTCGACTTCCGCGTTGCCCTGCACGAAAGGCACGACTGCACGCACGAAGGGCAAACGGCGCAGCGCTTCAGCATCTTCTATGCTCAGGGGCCTTTCCGTGCCGAACACCCCCATGCTGGTGCCTGCGGTAGTGGCCTTGCCCGGATTGATTGCCACCAGGGTGGTGCCGAACTGGGTGAATTCCTGAAGCACGAAGCGGTGTATGCCTTCACCGATGGAAGTGAGCAGTATCACCGCTGCTATCCCCACGGCGATACCCAGGGCAGTGAGCGCACTGCGCAGACGGTGGGCGACGATGGAGCTGAAAGTCAGGGCAAGGAAATCCCGCGTCCGCATTCGTCTACCTCCTCGACAAGGCAGTTACCGGATCCAGCGCCGCTGCGCGCCGGGCAGGCAACAGGCTGAACAAGGCGCCGGTACCCAGCGCCACCCCCATAGCGGCAGCAGTCGCCCACAATGGCGCATGGGCAGGCAACACGGGAAAGGCCTGGCGCAGAGCCAGGCTGCCCAACTCGCCGATGATCAAACCGGCTCCCGCGCCCAGAGAAGACAGCAGCAGTGCCTCTCCCACGAACATGGACAGAATCTGGCGATGATCCGCACCCAGAGCCTTGAGCAGGCCGATTTCCGCCGTGCGCTGGGAAACCGCCACCAGCATCACGTTCATGATCAGGATCCCGGCAACCATCAGGCTGATGGCGGCGATGCCCCCCACGGAATAGGTCAATGCGCCGATGATCTTGTCAAAGGTCAGCAGCACCGCATCCTGGGTGATGACGGTGACATCCTTGACTCCCTGGTGCCGCGTCTGCAAGGTTTTGATGATGTACTGTTCCACCGCGGGAAGGCTATTGCGACTGCGCGCTTCCACCAGGATGCGGAACAGGGAAGAGGTGTTGAACAGCTGCTGCGCCGAGGCCACAGGGATATAGACCGTCTCTTCGACATCCACGCCAATCGAGCGGCCTTCCGAACCCATGATGCCGATGACCCGGAAGCGGCGGTCACCGATGCGCAGCCACTGACCCAAAGCAGGTTCGGTGCCAAACAGCTCTTCACGCACCTTGTTGCCAATGACTGCCACCGGCATGGCCCGGTTCCAGCGAATCTTGGGAAGAAACTTGCCCTGCATGATCTGCCAGCGACGCAGGGCAAGCATGTCGTGGGTGGCGCCCAGAATAACCGTATCCCGCACCCGTCCCTTGCGGCTGACTTCGGCAGAACCAACATTCAGGGGTGCTACCCGATGTACGCTGTAGCTGCGGGTCAGCGCCTGGGCATCGGCCAGAGTCAGATCCCGCGGCGTTTCCCCCATTAGGGTGGACGGACTGAAGCCCCCGGTTTCGGAGCGCCCGGGAATCACCGTGAGCAGATTTGTGCCCAGGGAGGCGAACTCCCCCCGCACATAACTGCGCGCCCCTTCCCCCAGGGCGGTGAGCATCACCACCGAGGCCACACCAATGGACATGGCAAGAAGCATGAGCAAGGCGCGGGAGGGATAGCCCACCAGCGCGCCCCAGGCGAAACGCAACACATCCAGGCCGAAAAGGCGCATCAGCCCTCCTGCTCTTCCCTGTGAATGCGGCCATCGAGCATGTGCAGCTGCCGCCGGGCACGCTGGCCCAGCGCCGCATCATGGGTGACCACGATCAGCGTAATGCCGCGATCATTCAGGGTCTCCAGAATCGCCATCACATCCAGGCCGGATTTGCGATCCAGATTGCCCGTGGGTTCATCCGCCAGGAGCACCGCCGGCTCCGTGACGGTGGCGCGGGCGATCGCTACACGCTGACGCTGCCCACCGGAAAGCTGATCCGGCTTGTGTTCAGCACGGTCGCTAAGATGCAGGGCCTCTAGAGCCTGCGCCACCTTGCTGCGGCGCTCTTCCACTGACATGCCTGCCAGCATCAGCGGCAGTTCCACATTCGCGGCGGCGCTCAGGCGCGGCACCAGGTGAAAGGACTGGAACACGAAGCCGATGGTTTTGTTGCGGGTGATGGCCTGCTCGGTGTCGCTGAGGGCAGTCACATCCTGGCCATTGAGGATATAGTGACCGCTGGTAGCACGATCCAGCAGGCCGATGAGATTCAGCAGGGTGGACTTACCCGACCCCGAAGGCCCCATGATGGACAGATAATCCCCTGCATCGATTTGCAGGTTGATGTCATCCAGGGCATGCACAATCTGGTCACCAACCTGAAAATCCCGGTGAATCTGCTGTAGCTGGATCACCGGCATGGTTATTCGCCCTGGTTTTCGATCTGCACCAGGACGCCGTCTTTCACGCCTTCCCGGTCTACGGAAATCGCCACCTTTTGCCCGGACTGAAGGCCCGACAGCACTTCCGTAAACTTCCAGTTGTCCAGGCCGGTTTCAATCTGCTGCTCATGCAGCAGATTGTCCGCACCCAGCACCAGCACCTTGTTGCCTTCCACGACGGCTTCCGTGGGCACCCGCAGGGTATCCGCCTTCTGCGCCAGTATGATCTCGATATCGGCACTGTAACCCGCCAGCATATTATTGGTCACTTGTGGATCGGTAAAATCCGCCTCCACCTCGACGGTGCGCGCCTGTTTTTCCCGATCCAGCACATAGGGGGCGATACGCCGCACCTTGCCTTTGAATATTCTGTCGCCATAGGCATCCAGGGAGATTTTCACCGGCATATCCACGCGGATCTTGGCGGCATCCACCTCATCCATGGGCGCAGAAACATAGATGCAGCTGTCGTCGATGAGATCCACCGCCGGTGGCGTGGGAACGCCAACGGGCGAAGGGGTGACGAACTCACCAATCTCGCCATTCACCTGGGCCGCCACGCCGTCGAAAGGCGCAACCAGGCGCGTGCGTTGCAGGGCCGCATGCGCCACATCCACCTGGGCCAGGCTGACTTCTACATTGACCTTGGCTGCCTCACAGGCCGCCTGGGCGGCACGGGTTTCACCCACGGCCTTGTCGGTGACTTCCGCCGATGCGAGTTTCTTTCTGTGCAGTTCCTGCAGGCGGCGGGATTCACGCTGGGCGGTATCTGCAACAACACAGGCCTGTTTCACCCTGGCTTCGGCAGCTTTGGTCTGGCGTTGCGCCAGCACCAGTTGCGCAGCCAGGTCGTTATTCCAGAATTCCAGCAGCACCTGACCCTGCTTCACCCTGTCACCTTCCCTGACGGGCATACGCACGATCTGCCCACCGATGGAAGGGGAAAGACCGGAACGCCGACAGGCCTTGACGGTGCCCGCCCGGGTGTTGGTGACGCTATCCTGCACCACCCCCCTGCTTGCCTGGGCCACCAGCACCGGCACCGCCTTGGGGCGCATCAGCCAGGTCAGCAATGCCCCTGCCGCCACGGCAACAATCAGCAATAAAAAAATGATTCTGAACCATCTGCGTTTCATCGTCCGCTCCAATCAGGAGTATCCCTATTCAGTGTACTCCGTTCTGTGTGGCAATGGCGCAACCCAACGACTATTGCCCTTGCCGCTGGACGCTCCACATCAGATAACCCCCGCGCAGCACCTTGACATTCTCCCGCCCGGCCAGGCGCAAAATGAAATAGGCTTTGGAGGATGAAAGGCCGGTATCGCAGTACAGCACCACAGATTTATCTTTGGGAATTTCGTCCTCGCGCTCCAGTATCTGCCGCCATTCGATGTTCATGGCGCCCGGTATATGCCCTGCCTCGAAGCGCCCCGGGTTGCGGGCATCGACAAACACAATATCCTTGCGATCGATGGAAGCAAGCTGTTCCGGCATGATCGCGCCATCGGAATACTCGGCAAACTCCAGATATTCCTGTATGGTTTCCAGGGTGGGATTTTCTTCCGCCATGGCGGCAGCGCCAAGCAGCAGTAACAGGCTCATTGTCAGTGGTTTCATTAGGCTCTTTCCCGGTGGGATGGTCAGGTGCTGGAAACAAGCATAGAGCATCCAGCCAGGGCTGTATCCCTCCTGAACCCACGGATTCAGGAGAGGGACGCTAAAGCAACAACAATTCAACGAGGAACAGCCATGAACCATTCTATTCTCGAAGACCTCCACTGGAGGCACACGGCCAAAAAATTCGATGGCACCAAGCGGGTGTCCGAAGCTGATCTCAAGGTGCTTTTCGAAGCCATGAGGCTGTCTGCCTCCTCCATCAATTCCCAGCCCTGGCGATTTGTGGTTCTGGAAAGCAAACAAGCGATAGCGCGCATGAGCAAGACATTCGAACACAGCTTTCAGTTCAATCAGCCGCAGGTGAAGGATGCCTCGCAGGTTATTCTTTTCGCGCACAACCCACGATATACCCGGAAGGACTATGCCGAAGTGGTAGACAGGGGCATCGAAGATGGCCGCACCAAACCCGAAGACAGGGAAGAAGCCTTTGGTGGCTTTGTGTTTGCCGAGCTGAATACCGATAAAAACGGCGATACAAGCTGCTGGACCAAGGCACAGCTATAGGGCACCTCTATTAATTCTGTTTGAGCAGATTCGTGCATGAGGGCAGTGAGAACAAGGCGAAGATCGTAGCAAATAGCAGGCTATTTGCAAGATTTTCAACGAAGTTATCGCTGTCCTCATGTGCGTAGATGCCAATCATGAATTGATAGAGGCGCCCTATACATTGTCCTGGGCAACGCACTGCATACCCTTGCCCGCCTGAGGATCGACGCAACCCCGATGGAAGGCATCGACACCGAGCTGGTCAACAAGGCATTTGCCAAGGAATTGGGCGGTTATCAATGTGAGCTGGCACTGGCTGTCGGTTACAGCCATCCTGACGACTACAACGCCAGACTGCCCAAGTCTCGCCGTCATCTGGACAGCATCCTGACTCGAATCTGATCATGGAGAAAAACATGAACATCCTTGTCGTTACTGCCGGTTATTCCATCTTCGATGCCAAAGGGCAACTGAATGGCTTTCTCGCCTACCTGACAGACAAGGATCTGTCCGCAAGGGGGCACCGGGTAAAATTTTCCGATGTCACCAGGAACTGGAATACCAGCCGGGAGGTGGACAAGCTGCTCTGGGCGGATACGATTGTGTACATCATGCCCATCATGTGGTTCAACATGCCCGCCCCCATGGTTCGATGGCTGGATGAGGTTCTCATCTACAAGAAAACCTTCATCATCACGGAAACCTACGGGGAAGGCGGCCAGGTTCCTGCAGACAGATTCATGATCGTGACCACATCAAATCTGAAGAAAAGCGACCTGGGAAAAGGCTTTGTCCTGAAAAATGCACCCCACATCGACAACGTGCTTCAACCACTGATCATGACAAACCACTATCTGAGCATTCGCAACCAGATTCCCACATTTCACGCAGATGACGTCGTTGCCGGTGATACCGGCTGGATCGAAGCAGCCTATATCGAGCACCTCAATACTCATTTCGGGAAGGCAGGAACCTGAGCAGGGTTGGCCTGAAAGCTTCTCTCCGGCAGCCCATTGAGTCCTGCCCCCAGGCACAAGGCTCATTGCAAAAACGCAGGCTTGCTTTTCCCCCTAATAGCACCAGCCCTCGAAAAAGGCTGGCTGGTGAACAGCTATCTGCTCAGATTCATGAGGAACGAAGGTTCCTGGGTAGCAGCTTTCCTGCCTCCTCACCCCGGCACAGTCTGTCCTCACAGCCCGCCACTCCAAACAGGGCCAGGAGCCGAAACATGCGCCCTTCCAGGGCCAGATCAAGAATGTCTTCGGCAGACAGCGCCGGGCGCCCGGCGCGCTCGGTCAAGGTAAAGCGGATACCGCCAACGCCATCATAGGCCCGATAGATCACTTCCGTGCATACCAGCCGGTCGCCACGAAAGAAATCAAAATCGAAATTGTAACCTTTGCCCTCATGCACGCAGGCCCGGGAAATAGCCTTGGCGATGTCTTTCTCCTCACAGCAGGGCCGAATGACCGCCACACTATCCACTGCCAGGGTATCCTTCAGGGCACGGAACAACACGCCTTCCTTGTTCGCCTCCAGCACATTCCTGTCTCCCCGCCACCTTTCCCGCTGTGCCGGGCTGATGTGCACACCAAGGCATTCCCTGTCCCGCTGCGAACCGATGTACAGGGCGGCATGAGGCCAGAAGCCCGGCAGAAACAGGTTGCTGATGGCAAAGTCATGGCGGGTGATGAGTATATCTCCCGGCAGGATCAGGGCAGCGATCTCTTCCATCACCGCTGCTACCCTGTGCATGCGGGAGCTACTGGCTTCCGCCACCATCCGCCCTCCCGCCTCCAGCAGGCGGAAAGCGGATTTCTGGCGCGCCGAAGCACCCCGGCGACGCAGGGAATGCCAACGGTAGCGTAGCCGGGTGGACAGATAGCGCAGTACGCTCGGGTCGATAACCCTGGCCAGTTCGGGCAGTTCCTGGACGAAATCACCCACCAACTCATCTTTCATCATGCGCTGCAGGCGGCTGTGGTTGGCGGTGTAGAAGCCCAGGGCGCTGCGCGCCAGCAGCGCATTTTCCGGGCTGGTGAGAGACTGGAATACCAAGGTATATTGCTTGCGCCCAACACCATAGACTGGATTGGGCTCGTTGAGCTTGCGTTGGGTAATGGAATGATTGGCCAGGCTCTCCACCAACAGGCGATCCAGGCGCACCAACAGGGCAGCAGCGGTGAAGCCGATGATGAACCAGCGCCATTCGATCCGGGTCTGAATGGTGGCAAGATCGTCACCCACGGCCTCTGAAGCCTGGCCAATAATCTCCCACAGACCTTGGCGCACGCGCAGAAGGCGGGAAAACCAGGCCCACAAACGCTCGTCTTCTCCTGGTGTGAAATAGCCCCGGCGGTTCGCGTGGCGGATATCGACGGCCAGATCAGCAACCTGCTCCAGCCCAAACACCGTGTCCCGCAGGCCTCGCAGGGTCAGGATGCAGGCCGGAAGGCTTTTGCTCATACTCTGTTTCCCCCATACAGTTGTACATGTACGAGGTACGGGTGTACAGAATCAGGTCTTACAACCACGCATGCCCCCAAAGTGTTTGATTATGCGGCCGACAGCGGCGTAATGAACACCAAATGCTTTGGCGGTCTTCTTCATTGTGCAGTCTCCTGACTGGTACCTGAATCCGTGGGTTCAGGTAGAAGTTACACGATAGATCGCCCCTGCACATTCAATGCTCAGTGGCCTGGCCATGGGGGAATACTATCAACCAGCATGCTTGTGCACAGGATCTGCCCCCGTTTTTTTTGTTTTTACCCGCTTTCAAGCTCAATTTGTGTATTGGAAAGGACTGCGCCAAAGCAAGGGAAGGGGATTTGTCAGCCTTTATGCAACTCCGCGTAGTGTCTAGCCACACACCGCAAAAGCGCCTTACGCAAGGACTCTCCTGTTAATTGGCGATGGGCAAGCTTGCGTAGATGCGCCGCCAGTTCTGCATCACCGAGCGCACCCTCGGCCCATGCCGCAAAATCGTCCCGTGCCTGATGGTAGGACAGGCTCTCGATGGGCAATCTCGCAAGTAGCTGTAAATATTCGAAGAGGCTGGCAGCTTCCAACCCGAGATAACCATGCTTGTCACGGAAATAGAAGCGTTTTTGTTTGGGCAGTGGGTTGTCGAGATATTTGTACAGATGCCGAATATGCGGCACTCGGCGTGCATTCGACAGCAGTCGCACCATACCTTTGCCACTAACCCAGACATATTGACGCGGGATCCTTTCCGGAATAGATGCTGGAAGTTGAAACTGTTGGCGCACAGCTCGAATAGAGTCGGCCTCATTCAGGCGGGTCAGGAGGCAATGACTGAGCGCAGACAATACAGGGTCGCCCAACTGTGCTGGGGAATACGAAACAAATGCCCAACCACCGCCCGCCAACATTGGCGTCAGCACCTCCAGAATGGGTTGGTAATGATCGGAAAATGGCGACAGAAAGAACTGCGCCTCTTCCAGCAAGATCCAGTGTGGGCGGAATTTTCGTTCGCGTAATGGACGTATCAAGCGCAGCAGATTGGCCATATATTCTCCGCGTCTGCTGATCGGATACTCGCTCAGATCCAGCACAACCGAGACGCCAACCGACTCCAGCACCGTGGCAACAACAGATGGACTGGGCATTGTATGCAGGCCACCTTTGAAGGCGACAACTTCAGACATCACCTGCATGCCTCGAAAATCTCCCTCCGGGTCAATCAAGAGAACCTGGTAGTTGGCGTGATGCATACCTTCAGCCAACAGGCCGGCCACCCAGGATTTGCCGGCGCCTGAATCGCCGAAAATACCCAGATTATTGCCCGCCAACAAGGCGCCGGACAGAAAAACCGGTACGTTATTTTCATCTTCTCCGATGGAAATCTGGATTTCTCGCCGCAAGGGGATCTCGAGTTGCTGCCCGTTCAGCCAATAGCCAGTGAGCACTTCCAGCACACCGGCCGGACCTGGCTGCGTGGCTACCAGGTCGGCAATTGCCTTCAGGGAGGGTACGGCATCGGCCACAGCCACACCATATTCCCCCAGGCCCAACAACGAAAGGTCGTTTTCAGCATCGCCAAAGCCAACCAGATTGCGTGGTGAAAAACCACAAATCGTCAAGAGCCTTTGCAAACCAGAACCCTTGGCCGCCCCCGCGGGCAGGATCATAATGGCGCTCTTGTTTTTGATCACAACAGCATCGCCCCCCCACTCATTGATCACACGCCAGACCGTTTCATTGTGCGGAGCCCAGGTAGAAACAATGGCCAGCCCATGCTCAAGCGGCACACCGGCAGCGGCCAGAGCTTCCACCAGCCGCCGATCAAGCGGCCCGAATGGTAGCTGTGTCTCATGGCTGGCGGTGTCATAAAGCACAGCGCCGTTCTCCCAGACGATGCCCGTGAATAAATCAGTCAGTGCACCTATAGATACACTCTCCGTCAATCGTCCTGTCACCAGAAAGAGGACGTAGCCGGAAGCATGTAGCTGCTCCAGGGCAGTACATATTTTTGGTGGCACAACACCGTTTTCGGCAATCGTGCCGTCGAAATCAAAGGCCAAAACGCGACGATGCATAGGTTGTTCCTTTGTGATTAAGACGAACAGTAACAAAGCCCCATTCAGAGTCAGCCAGCATAGGATGCAATTGTTTGCCTATTGCGCTGGCTGGAAATGCCAAGCCAGGTTGTTACATTTCATACACCGTTTCGCGTTACCCACCCCAAGGACTTCTCGATGGTGGTGCGATTACCGGCCGGATCACCGGGGGTTTGGGCAGGCCGTTGTTGCTGGCAGGGTTTGGAACTGACCACCACTGCGGGATGATTCTTGCTTGCCGATTGATCGGGGAACGGGATCCGGGGTCTCCCGGGTGCTGGCAAAGCGCTGTTCGGCAATTTCGGTAGCCCAGCATGTCAATTGCCCGCTCTGATCGCACTGTTTGAGAAAGCCCCCCTCTGTGCAGTGCGCGCCGGGGAAAAGGTTTCGGGCTGGTTGATCAACCTCTCCAATACGGTTTTGTTCAGGCGCCATGAAAAACCCTTCATACGAAGCCTGTTGGCTATATTACACAAAGCCACCTGGAGCGCCAATACGACAGGAAAGTACGACAGGAAAGTAGCTGTTGAGCTTTCCCTGACGATGCGGCCCGGCGCGCTCCGTGTTATTCTTACTGCATGTGGCTCGTGAAGCAAACTCCAGGAAACGCGCAATCAGGTCATGAATTCGTGTTCTGCGCCCGGAGTGTCCGTTTTTTTGTCGATCCCGCCTGCGCGGTTTAAACCCTTCGGGCGTCAGAGGCAAGGTGTGCAGAACCAATCCTGGCGGGCTGGGCGAAAAGATTCCGGGAAAACCGGATCGCGTTATGGGCATTTGGCGCAGCTTGGTATAATCGCGGGCAACCCATTGAACAACAAGGATAAACTTCGATGCCTGGAACAGTTTGGTGAAATATCCGGGCGAGATATCAGATGACAGAAACCCTATTCAAAGCCGCCTGCATACAGCTTGCTTCCGGTTCTAACGTCAACGCCAATCTTCTGGAGGCCCAGAGATTGATGGAGCATGCCGCCCAGGACGGGGCGCGCTTGATCGTTTTGCCGGAAAACTTTGCCTATATGGGCGCCCAGTGTAGTGACATGCTGGAGATCAAGGAGCAGGACAACGACGGCCCGATACAGCATTTCCTGTCCCAGATCGCACAAAAACTAGGCATCTGGCTGGTTGGTGGCACCATCCCCATTGCCACCGAATCCCCGCAAAAGCTGCGTGCCGCCTGCCTGCTTTATGATGACAAGGGGCGACGCGTAGCCCGTTACGACAAAATGCATCTGTTCGATGTGAATCTGGTGGAAACCGACGAGCAGTATGTCGAATCGGAGAGCATCGAACCGGGAGATCAGCTCTGCGTGGTGGACACGCCGTTCGGCAAGCTGGGCCTGTCCGTCTGCTACGACCTGCGGTTTCCGGAAATGTACCGGGCCATGCTCGACCAGGGCATGGAACTGCTGACGCTGCCTGCCGCATTCACCGCCATGACCGGCGCCGCCCATTGGGACGCCCTGTTGCACGCCCGCGCCATCGAGAATCTCAGCTTCACTCTCGCTGCCGCCCAGGGTGGCTTTCACATCAGCGGCCGCAAGACCTGGGGGCACAGCATGATCATCGACCCCTGGGGCAACAAGCTGGCGGAACAAACCAGCGGCAACGGCCCGGTAATCGCGGAAATCAACATGGAATTCCTGCGGGCTACCCGGCGCAACTTCCCCAGCCTGCAGCACCGCCGCATCCATTGCAAATAACCTGACCCGTACCGAACCCTATGAGCAATACCCTAGCCCTTGCCCGGGAGACACTGCTGTCCCCCGCCGGCATTACCGACCATCACCTGCAACAAGTGATGGACAAGTTGATCAGCAGCCAGGTGGACGCCGCCGATCTCTATTTTCAGTATTCCCGGCTGGAATCCTGGGTGCTGGATGACGGCATCATCAAGGAAGGCAATTTCAATCTGGAACAGGGGGCCGGGCTGCGCGCCATCAGTGGCGAGAAGACCGGCTTCGCCTACACCGAAGAGCTGAACCTGGAAAACCTGCTGGAAGCGGCAGACAGCGCCCGCGCCATCAGCCGCGCCGGGCAGTCCGGCAGCATCGCCATTGCCGGGTGCAACGACCTGCAAACCCTGTATCCGGCACGCAACCCCCTGGAAAGCCTCCCGGATGCGCGCAAGATCGAGCTGATGAAACAACTGGACGCAGAAGCCCGCGCCGCCGATCCCCGGGTCAAGCAGGTCACCATAAGCCTGGTCGCCGCCCACGACACCATTCTGGTGATGGACAACGAAGGCAATCTGGCCGCCGATGTGCGCCCCTTGGTGCGCTGCGGCGTGAACGTCATTGTCGAGCAGAACGGCCGCCGCGAGCAGGCCAACGCCGGGGGCGGCTCCCGCACCGATCTCCACTACTTTGTCGAAGAACAGCGGGGCCTGGGCTATGCGCGGGAAGCGGTGCGTCAGGCCTTGGTGAACCTGGAGGCAGTAGACACTCCCGCCGGGGCCATGACCGTGGTGCTCGGCCCCGGCTGGCCGGGCATTTTGCTCCACGAAGCCGTGGGCCACGGGCTGGAAGGCGACTTCAACCGCAAGGGGCTTTCCGCCTTCTCCAACCGTATCGGCGAGCAGGTCGCATCGCCGCTTTGCACCATCGTGGATGATGGCACCCTGCCCGAGCGCCGCGGCTCCCTCACCGTTGATGACGAAGGAACTCCCGGCCGGAATACCGTGCTCATCGAGGGCGGCATCCTCAAAGGCTATATGCAGGACAAGTTCAACGCCCGGCTCATGGGCATGCAAACCACGGGCAACGGCCGGCGCGAATCCTATGCCCACCTGCCCCTGCCCCGCATGACCAATACCTACATGCTGCCGGGCGAGCAAGATCCCGGGGAAATCCTGGGTTCGGTGAAAAATGGCCTGTACGCAGTCAATTTCGCCGGGGGGCAGGTGGACATCACCTCCGGCAAATTCGTCTTTTCCCTGAGCGAAGCCTACCTCATTGAAGACGGGAAAATTACCGCGCCGGTGAAAGGCGCCACCCTCATCGGTAACGGCCCGGAAGCACTCACCCGGGTAAGCATGGTGGGCAATGACCTGCAGCTCGATCCCGGCGTGGGCACCTGCGGCAAGGACGGGCAAAGCGTCCCCGTGGGGGTGGGCCAGCCCACCCTCAAGGTCGATGAAATCACCGTGGGAGGCACGGCATTATGAGTCCTTCTATCGAACAACTGGAACAGATGGTGGCCGACCTCCTGGCCGAAGCCAGGAAACTGGGCGCAAGCGCGGCAGACGCCGCAGTCTCCAGCTCCGCCGGCCTGTCCCTCACCGTGCGCATGGGTGAAACCGAAACCATCGAACATACCCGGGACCAGGGCCTTGGTATTACGGTTTTCTTCGGCCAGCGCAAGGGAGCGGCCAGCACCACGGATTTAAGCCCCGCCGCCATCCGTGAGGCCGTGGGCAAGGCCTGCACCATCGCAAAAAACACTTCGGAAGACGACTGCGCCGGCCTCGCCGACGCCACGCTCATGGCAAAGGACTACCCGGATCTGGGCCTGCACCACCCCTGGCCCATCAGCCCCGACGAAGCCATGCAGACAGCATTGCAGGCGGAACAGGCCGCACGGGATCTCGACCCCCGCATCAGCAACTCCGAAGGCGCCACCCTGAGCACCCAGAGCGGCAGTTTCATCTATGGAAACAGCCACGGCTTCGTGGGCGGCTATCCCAGCAGCCATCATACCCTCAGCTGCGTGGTGCTGTCCGAAGACGGCGACGGCATGCAGCGTGACTACTGGTACGACACCCGCCGCGACTGGCGCAAGCTGGCAACGCCAGAAAGCATCGGTCGCCAGGCTGCACAACGCGCCCTGGCGAAGCTGCACGGGCGTCAGCTCGGCACCCGCCAGGCACCGGTGATCTTTCGCGCCGATATTGCGCCGGGGCTGCTGCGCGGCCTCACCGGCGCCATCCGCGGCCATGCGCAATACCGCCAGGCAAGCTTTCTGCTGGATTCCCTGGGAGAGCAGATCTTTCCGGACTGGGTGGAAATTCGGGAAGACCCCCTCATTCCCCAGGGACTGTCCAGCGCGCCTTTCGACAACGAGGGCGTGGTGACCCGCCCCAAGTCCCTGGTCGAGAACGGGAGGCTGGAAACCTATATTCTGGACAGTTATTCCGCCCGCAAACTGAACATGCAAACCACCGGCAACGCTGGCGGCGTAAGAAACCTGAGTATCAACAACGGCAGCATGGGCCTGGATGAAATGCTACAGGAAATGGGCAGCGGCCTGCTGGTGACCGAACTCATGGGACAGGGCCTCAACCCGGTAACCGGCGACTATTCCCGGGGCGCCGCGGGCTTCTGGGTGGAAAACGGCAAAATCCAGTACCCTGTGGAAGAAATCACCATCGCCAGCAATATGAAAGAAATGTTCCGGCAACTGCTCGCCGTGGGCAATGACAATGACATTCCTGGCAGCATCCGCACCGGTTCCTGGTGGATCGAGAACATGACCATCGCCGGAAGCTGACTCGATCAGGAGCTTTCTGCCGTGGTGTCCGGATGCGCGTTTTCTACAGGACACTACAGCAGATGCACTGCATCACAAGCCTGGTATGGAAAAAGACTGATAATTCAACCTGTTGCCAGTAACCAGACAATTGCCAGCATCTTCACCCTGCCTTGTTCGGGTTTCCGCCCGACCCGGCGGTGCAATTTGCCAGATCAACCGGAATTCCCGAACCCCGGTGAGAAATCCAGGCTAGACCCAGCCTGAATTATTCTATTCAACCTGCTAAACTGAAACGAATTTTATCACCACCTGCCTTTACGGGATTTCACCACGGCCATGAGCAGCCAGGCAACCACTGAAAGCGAGATCTCCCGCCTGGAGCAAATCCAGGAATTCCTGGATCAGGACGCCTGGCGGGAAGCGACACAGCTGCTGAAAAAGCTCCAGCCCGCTGAAATTGCCCATGTCCTCGAAGCCCTGCCCCTGAATCAGCGCCAGATTCTCTGGGATCTTCTGGACACAGATCAGGACGGCGAGACCCTCATGGAACTCACGGAAAACGTGAGGAACGAGTTGATCCAGAACATGGATCAGGAAGACATCGTCGCCGCTACCGAACACATGGACGTGGACGACCTGGCCGATTTCATCCAGGAACTGCCTCACGATGTCACCCGGGAGGTCATGGAGTCCCTGAGCGAGCATGATCGGCGCCGTCTCGAAACCGTGCTCTCCTACCCGGATGATACCGCTGGCGGCCTGATGAACACCGACCCGGTCACGGTGCGTCCCGAGGTCAGTCTGGACGTGGTGCTGCGCTATTTGCGCCAACTCGGGAACGATGTCCCGCGGGACACAGACCAGCTGTTCGTCACCAACCGCGAGGACAAATACCTGGGCACCCTGCGCCTGGCGGATCTGGTCACCCACGACCCCCAGGAAACCGTGGCGGAAGTCATGACCCTGGAGGTGCAACCGTTCAATGCCCTGACCGCTGCCACCGATGTGGCCAGACGCTTCGAGCAATACGACCTGCTTTCCGCTCCGGTAGTGAACGAAGAGGGGCAACTGGTAGGGCGGATCACCGTGGATGACGTGGTGGATCTGATCCGCGAGGAAGGCGAGCACCATTTCATGGGCAGCGCCGGCCTGTCGGAAGACGAAGACATGTTCGCCCCGGTGATAGTGAGCAGCAAACGCCGCGCCCTGTGGCTGGGCATCAACCTGCTCACCGCCTTTCTCGCTTCCTGGGTGATCGGGAATTTTGAGGCAACCCTGGACAAGATTGTAGCGCTGGCAGTGCTCATGCCCATCGTCGCCAGCATGGGCGGCGTCAGCGGAACCCAGACCCTGACCCTGGCCATTCGCGGTCTCGCGCTGGGACAGCTCTCGAGCAAGAATGCGGGTTATCTGCTGGCCAAGGAGCTGGCCATCGCCCTGGTGAACGGTGTTTTATGGGCATTGGTGGTCGGCATCATCGCGGGCTTCTGGTTCCATAGCACGGACATCGCCCTGGTGATTGCCGCCGCCATGATGATCAACCTGGTTGCCGCAGCAATTGCCGGCGCCCTGCTGCCCCTGGCTCTGGACAGGCTGGGCATTGACCCGGCCCTGGCCGGCGGCGTATTACTGACGACGGTTACCGATGTGGTCGGCTTCCTCGCCTTTCTCGGCCTGGCTACGGTGTTTCTGCTCTGAACCAGCTGTCATCCGGC